>NZ_JBEYFP010000554.1:0-4032 GCF_040634455.1 Kitasatospora sp. NPDC007106 | reverse complement strand
CGGCCAAACGGGCCCGGTACGCGGCGGAGTGCGCCGCCCCGGCCGCCGGCCCGCCCGCCGAGAAGCTGCGCAAGCGGATGAAGCGGATCCAGCAGCCGCTCGGCGCCCATCAGGACGGCGTGGTCGCCGAGCCCGCGATCGTGGACGCCGCGGCCGGGGCCCGGCGCCACGGCGAGGACACCTTCGGCTACGGCCTGCTCCACGCGGCGCAGCGGGCCCACGAGGAGCAGCAGGTGGCCGAGGCCGCGAAGGCCCGGAAGAAGGCGCGGAAGAAGGTGAAGGGCTGACATGCGTACCCGTCCGTGCCCCGCGGTGCTGCGTGCCGCCCGCGGCCCCCGCGGTTAGCGTGCTGCCATGGCCGACCGAGAGCAGCCGACGGAGCCGTACGCCCCGGCCGTCCGCGATGCCGTGACGAACTACTTCACCGACCGGGTGACGGAGGCCGAGGTGGCGCTGGCCCGCGCGCTGCGGGAGGCCGAGGCGGTGCGCGGGCGCCGGGCCGCCTGCCTCGACGGTGCCCGGCTGACCGACGAGGAGGCCCGGCGGGTCGCCGAGGCCGCCGAACGCCGGGCCGCGCGGATCGCCGCCGCCACGGACGCCCGCCCCGAGGCCCACGCGGGTGCCGTCGCCGCGGCCCTCGCCGTCCGCGAGGGCCTCCGGTCGGCCGGCCACCCGGTCTGACCCCGGGGCGGGCGGGCCGGTCTCACGGCGTGCAGCCGGTCAGCGGCCGGGTGTCGCCCGCCGCCCGCCCGCAGATCCGTTCGGTGACCGGCGTGCCCTGCGGCCCGCGCCGTACCCGGATGATGTGCAGCCCGTGGCCGGGCTGCGGGCCGGTGGCGAGCGGCCTGGTGTCTCGGAAGTCCACGGTGCCGCTGGCCCGGCTCTTCATCTCCACCGCCCGCAGGCCCGCCATCACCGATCCGACGCCGCCGTGCTGGGAGGCCCCGGCCTTGGCGGCGCCGGCCTGGAGCGCGGCGGTGGCGTCGTAGGCGAGCGCGAGCGCGCCGTCGGAGAAGACGTCGTCCTCGTAGGGGTTGCCGCCGGTGGGGGCGAGCCGCAGCTCGGCGGCGGCGACCGCGGCGAGGTCGGAGTCGCGGGCGGTGACGGAGGGGTCGGAGAGCGCGGTGTAGTAGAGGGTGGCCTGCGGTGCCATCGAGGTGGCGCCGGTGCGGAACTGGGCCTTCGTCAGGTCGTCGCCGGTGAGGACGGTGAGCGGCCGGCTGCAGCCGGCGTCGGCGGCGAGGCGCCGCATCAGCTGGTTGACGTCGTCGGCGCGGCCCGCCAGGTAGAGCACGGCCGGCGGGTGCTCGGAGTGGCAGCTGGTGCTGAGCGCCGCCTCGAAGTCCGGGTCCCCGTTGCTGGTGAGCCCGTACTCGAGGGGGTGGCCGCCGATGAGCTGGAAGCCGGCCTCCTTGAGCATCGCGGAGCCGTACTGGGCCTGTTCGGGGCTGTACCGGTCGTCGCGGCCGGCGGTGCGGGTGAGGACGGCGGCCCAGCGGTCGGCGGGCGGCACGGCGAGGCCGTCGACGATCAGCCGCAGTGCGGCGGCCTCCTCCTGGTCGGTGGCGGCGAGGCCGAAGTAGTTGACGTGGCCCTTGGCGAGGTAGCTGCCGGAGTTGGTGGTGCTGACGACGGCGAGGCCGGCCTGCTGGAGGAGGGTGAGCGAGCTGTCGCTGTCGGCGGTGTCGCGGCCGAGGCCGACCACGCCGACGATCGAGCGGTCCCGGCGGGCGAGGTCGACGATCCGCCGCACCATGTCGGTCTGGAAGTACATGTCCTGGCCGCCGTTGGCGACCAGCACCTTGATCTTCAGCGGGTCGCCGGGGCCGGCGTTGTTGCGGATCTGCGCGAGGTGGACGCCGGTGAGTTCCTTGAGGCTGTTGAGGGCGCGGGACTGCTGGCCCGCGACGGTGGTGAGCGAGCCCGCGTAGACGACGGTGACGTAGTGGACGTCGGGCAGGGCGTCGACCCGGGCGTTCTCGCGCCGGATCGCGGCCTCCAGGGTCTCCAGGCCGACGGCGGCGCCGGTGCGGTCGGTGTCCTCGCCGGGCAGGGTGCCGCTGAGGCGGATGCCGCCGCCGTCGCCGGCGAGGGAGACGCCGCCGGTGGCGACGCCGACGCACTCGCGGGTGCCGCCCGGGTCCACCCGCCAGACCGCGTCCGGGTTGGAGCCGAGCAGCCGGGGCCCGCAGTAGCGGTCGCCGAGCTGCTGCACCCGCAGCAGGCCGCCGCAGGCGGCGAGGACGAGGACGGCGAGCACCGTCCAGCGGGACCACAGGAACCACCAGGAGCGGCCGACCGGCACCGGGGCGAGGCGGGTGGTCTCGCCGGCCCCCAGCTGGTGCCGGGTGAGCCGGACGGGCAGCGTCCAGGCCAGCGCCCGGCCGCGGCTGGGGGCCTGGCGGACCCGCAGGTCGCTGACCCAGTTCTCGTACGGGCCGCGGCGGCGGGAGCCGACGGCGTGCACGGTGACGGGGGCGGTGCCGGCGTCCTCCAGCCAGGCGGCGACGTCGGCGTGGGCGACGGCGGCGAGGACGAGCAGCGGGTCCTGCTCGCTGCGGCGGCTGCGGACGTCGGAGATCGCGCCGAGCACCCGCAGCGCGCCGTTGCGGGCGTCCGCGCGGGGCACGAAGACGACCGGCGGGACGCGGCGCTTGCGGCCGCGCAGGTCCGGCGCCCAGGAGCGGTGCGCCCAGCGGAGGTCCTCCAGCAGGGCGAGGGTGCGCAGCTGCAGGTGGAACTGCTGGGCGCGGTCCTTCTCGTCGTCGGGGGTGCCGGGCAGCTGGGCCTTGAGGATCTCGCCGGCGACCTCGCGGGCGCGCGCCCGGGTGACGTCCCAGGACATCCGGGGCCGCCAGAGCGACCAGGCGGCGGCCTGCCGGCCGGACGCGGCGAGGAAGGTGGTGGTGGCGAACCAGCGGCTGGCCCGGCCGAGCCAGGAGAGCGGCGCGGTGTTGCGGCGGACCCAGCCGGTGACGCCGAGCACCAGCAGGGCGGCGAGCAGCACGAGGACGACGACCTGCCAGGTGGCCTGGGTGAGCAGGCTGGTGAGCCCGGCGAGGACGAAGGCGCCGATCAGGCTGGTGGAGTTGAGCACGGGCGACAGCAGCCGCTGCAGTTCGCCGCCGGCCGGGCGCGGTTCGGGCCGCCAGTGCAGGTCGCGGAGCCGGCCGAGGACGGTCTCGACGTGGTCGTCGAGCGGCCGGCCGGCGGCGTCGGGGGCGGCGAGGGCGTGCCGGGCGGCCGACTCGATCGCGGCGACCAGCCGGGAGCGGGGCGCGGGGTAGCTGCGGTACCAGGCGGGGCCGCGGCGGGCCCAGGGGCCCTTGGCCAGCGAGTCCACGATGGCGACGGCGTTGCGGTGCGGGTCGTCGCCGTCCGCGCCGGCGACCACGCGGTACGGCAGTCCGCCGGCCTCCTGCGCCTCCTGGACGGCGTGCACCACGCCGCGGACCTCGCGGTCCAGATCCGGGTCGTCGTCCTCGGCGTACAGCACGACGACCGGCATCGGCAGCCGGGCGCCGCTGAACTGGCCGATGAGGTCCTTCACCAGCGCGTCGACTTCGTACTTGGCGGTCGTGCGCATACCACCGATCCGGGCGCTCTCGCGCGCCGAGCCCTGAGCCACCTGCACCCCCGTAGCCGCCCCCCGCGGGGCGCACACCGCGCCCCGGCCTGACCTGGCGTCAGACCGCGAGTGTAGACCCGGGGTGCGACGGCGCACACGGGATCGCGCGGCCCGCGGGCGGCGGGCGACCGGGACGGCCGGCTGCTCCGTCGGAGGGACAGTGCTCACCCCGACGGAGCAGTGCCGCGAGCCGCGCCCTGCGCCCGGCGCGCCGCGCGGGAAGGCTGGCGCGGGCCACCGCGCGGCCCCGCACCCCGCCGGTGCCGCCTGCTGTCCGGTACGAGCGATCGGGGGCCCGTATGACCACCGCACCACTCCCGCCGGCGGGCACGCCGGGCCAGTCGCCGCCCCCGCACGGGCGCACGGCGGCCACGCACCCCGCACCGGCACCGGCACCGGCACCG
>NZ_JBEYFP010000553.1:0-4036 GCF_040634455.1 Kitasatospora sp. NPDC007106 | reverse complement strand
CGCGCTGGCCTGCGACGTGCTGGCGGGCGGCGCCAACGAGGTGCTGAACGGCCTGCGCGGCCTGGGCCTGGACACCCGCGGGTCGGTGGTCGTCGAACCGGTGGACCTCGCCTTCTTCGGCCCGGCCGCGGAGGCCGGGCGGCGCAGCCTCGGGCGGCGCGTGCACGCGCCGGTCTGGGCCGAGGTCGAGGCGCGGATCCGCGCCCAGGGCAGCTACGCGCCGAGCTTCTACCTGTACCTGGTGGTCGCGGCGCTGCTCGGCGCGGTCGGCATCGTCACCAACTCGCAGATCCTGATCGTCGGCGCGATGGTCGTCGGCCCGGAGTACGGGGCGATCGTGGGGGTGGCGCTGGGCCTGGACCTCGGTGACCGGCGGGCCGTCCGGCGCGGGCTGACGGCGCTGGCCCGCGGGTTCCCGGCGGCCATCGTGATCACCTTCCTGTTCGCGCTGGTGATCCGGGGGTTCGGCCTGGAGTCGCGGGCGTACGACGCAGGGCTGCGGCCGGTGTCCAACCTGATCGGCACGCCGGACTTCTTCTCGGTCGTGGTGGCCTGCCTGGCCGGCGTGGTCGGGATCGTCTCGCTCACCGAGGCCCGGACGAGCGCGCTGCTCGGGGTGTTCATCTCGGTGACGACCATTCCGGCGGCCGCGGACGTCGCGGTGTCCGCGGCGTTCGAGAACTGGGAGAAGTCCTGGGGCTCGTTCCTGCAGCTGCTGCTGAACGCCGGGGTGCTGGTGCTGGTCGGCACGGGCACGCTCCGCACCCAGCGCGCCGTCTGGCGCCGGATCGGCCGGCGGCGCGGGCTACCGGCCACGGACTGAGTCCGCCGGAGGGGGCGGGGCAGGTGGGCCCCGCCCCCTCCGGGACGGTCAGGCGGTGGCGGGCGGCGGTCCGCCCGTCCGGGCCGGCGGGGCGGCCCGGTCGCCCTCGGGACCGGTGTCGAGGAACTCCCGGATCGCGAAGCCCAGCGCCACGAAGAAGGTGATCCACAGGACCACGGCCCAGGTCGGGTAGCTCCAGGTCGCCAGGATCAGCGCGCCGATCAGCAGGACGACCACGCCGATCCAGCGCTTCCAGCGGTGCACGAACGGGCCGACCGGGCCGAGCTTCATGCCGAGCGAGTACAGCGCGTCGCGCAGCGAGCCGATGATCCGGCGGCAGGCGGTGCGCACCGCGACGGCGGGCTTCGACGGCCCGATCAGGAAGGCTCCGACCGCGGTGACCACGGCGACGGCACCGATGGCGCGGATGCTCGCGCGCATGAACCGGATCAGGGTGTCGTAGACCGTCCCGGCGGCCGCCTGGTTGGCGCCCGGTGGCAGGTGGTCCAGGTAGTACGCCCTGAAGATCGTCAGCACGACGCCGATCAGCAGCATGGCGATCGCGATGCCGATCGCCGCGCCGATCAGCGCCCGGCGGCGGTTGACGGCGAGGAAGACGCCGCCGGCGGCCACGATCACCGTGAGGATCGGCAGCCAGTTGCCCATGATCTCCAGCAGCCGGAAGTACGTCCTGATCTTGCCGACGTCCTTGGAGGAGAAGATCACGAAGTTGGTGTGGACGTCCGGGATCTTCGAGGCGACGGAGAGCCCGGAGTCGACCAGTTGGGTCTTCACCTTCGCGATGACGGGCGCGAGGTCGATGGAGACCTGGTTGTTCTCGAGTTTGACGGTGCCGCCGCCCTTGCCGGTGAGCGCCTTGTCGAGCGTGCTGTGGATCAGGCGGTTGGCGTCGACCCAGATGGTGGCGAACTGGTCGCTGGTGACGACCTTGTGGACGGTGGAGCTGATCAGGTCGGTGAGGCCGCTCTTGATCGGGCCGCTGAGGTTGCCGATCAGGTTGGACAGGTTCTCCGGCACGCCCTGCTGGGCGGCGGTGTCCGAGAGCTGCTTGACCAGGGCGTCGACGTCGATCTGATCGAGCACGACTTTGGTGACCCGGTTGGTGATCGCGTCCTGGACGTCCGGCTCGGTGGCGAGCGGGGCGACGGTCTGCACGTACCGGTCGGTGTCACCGACGAAGTTGGCCGTCCAGACCGCCATCACGGACAGCATGGAGAGCAGCGAGGCGATCACGATCAGCACCACGGCGCCGGAGGTCCGCCAGCGGTGGTGCTCCCGCTTGTGCGGCGGAGTGGTCGCCTCCAGCGCGGCGAGGCGCGCCTTCAGCGCGGCCACCTCGTCCGGGCCGCCGCCGGCGGCCACGGTGGGCCGGTCCGACGACGGTCCCGGGCCCTGGGCGGGCGGTGGCCCGCCCGGCGGGACGGGCTCCGGCGGTTCGCCGTGGCCGGAGCCGCCGGACGCGGATTCGCCGGAGCCGGGCTCCGGTTCGCTCGACGCCATCTGCTCTCCTCGGGTCGGGGCCTGCGGCCGTTCGCCCTACCAGGAGAAGCGCGGCCCGGCGCGGCCACCACCGGGAATGGGCGTACGGGTGGTTCCGGCGCGCCCACGGCAGGCCGGACGGCGCGGTGGCGGCGATGATCGGAGGGTCCGTGCGAACCGCCCCGAGCGGAGCGGCGCACGGCCGCACCCGGTCAGGCAGGAGGACCCCATGGCGAAGGACCAGAACCCGGAGACCCGTCCGGCGGCGCAGGCCACCCCCGAGGAGCGCGCGGCCCGCGGGCGGGCGGCACGGCGGCGGGCACCGCGTTCGAGTCACGCCGAGTACCGGCCGACGAAGAAGCGGCCGGACCCGCTCGGCATCCTGGAGGCCCAGTCGGCCAAGCGGGTGCCGGAGCTGGTGCCGATCCGCTACAGCCGGATGACCGAGTCGCCGTTCCGCTTCTACCGCGGCGCGGCCGCCATCATGGCGTCCGACCTGGCCGGCAGCCCGGACTCCGGCATCCGCGCCCAGCTCTGCGGCGACGCCCACATGCTGAACTTCCGGCTGCTGGCCTCCCCGGAGCGTCAGCTGCTGTTCGACATCAACGACTTCGACGAGACCCTGCCCGGCCCCTGGGAGTGGGACGTCAAGCGGCTGTCGGCGAGCCTGGTCATCGCGGGCCGGGCGAACGGCTTCGACGACAAGGAGCGCGCGGAGATCGTGCGGGCCACCGTCCGCCAGTACCGCGAGGCGATGGCCCGGTTCGCCGGGATGCGGAACCTCGACGTCTGGTACGCCCGGATGGACTCCGACATGCTGCAGGAGCTGGCCGCCGAGCGGGCGCCGAAGCGCGGTCAGCGCGGGCTGGCCCAGGCGCTGGCCAAGGCCCGGACCCGGGACAGCCTGCAGGCCTTCGAGAAGCTCACCGAGGTCGTCGACGGCCGGCGCCGGATCGCCGCGGACCCGCCGCTGCTGATGCCGGTCTCCGAGCTGCTGCCGGACCTGGAGCGCGATGCCCTGATGGAGCTCTTCCGCAGCCTGGTCGCCCGCTACGGCAAGACCCTCCCGTCCGACCGCCGCTACCTGCTGCAGAACTTCGAGCTGGTCGACGTCGCCCGCAAGGTGGTCGGCGTCGGCAGCGTCGGCACCCGCTGCTGGATCTTCCTGCTGCTCGGCCGGGACGGCCAGGACCCGCTGTTCATGCAGGCCAAGGAGGCGGACACCTCCGTCCTCGCCGCTCACGTCGGCGCCAGCCAGTACCGCAACCAGGGCGAGCGGGTGGTGTCCGGCCAGCGGCTGATGCAGGCGGCCAGCGACATGTTCCTCGGTTGGGAGCGGGTGGACGGCATCGACGGCAAGCGCCGCGACTTCTACGTCCGCCAACTGCGCGACTGGAAGGGCATCGCGGTCGCCGAGGACATGCGGCCCGCCGGGATGCAGGCCTTCGGCGCGCTCTGCGGCTTCACCCTGGCCCGTGCCCACGCCCGCTCCGGGGACCGCATCGCGATCGCCGCCTACCTCGGCGGCAAGGACGTCTTCGACCATGCACTGGCGGAGTTCGCGGAGGCGTACGCCGACCAGAACGAGCGGGACCACCGGGCCCTGGTCGACGCCGTCCAGGACGGCCGGCTGCCGGCCGCCACGACCGCGCGGCCGCGTTCGCGGACGTGGGTGCCGACGATCTCCTGGATGCGTTCCGTCCAGTCCTGTTC
>NZ_JBEYFP010000552.1:0-4046 GCF_040634455.1 Kitasatospora sp. NPDC007106 | reverse complement strand
CTTCGCGGACCGGACCCGCGCCATCAACCGCCTCCGCGTCCAGCTCCTGGAGTTCTTCCCAGCGCTGGAACGCGCCTTCGACTACAGCACCAGCAAGGCCGCTCTCGTGCTGCTGACGGGCTACCAGACTCCCGCCGCCCTCAGAAGCCGTTGTCGTACCGAATTTGGTGAGCATGGGTTCGAGTGCGGCGGCTCGGTCGGACGATCTTCGGTCTGTCCGTGCATGAAAACACGGCCTCTGGTGCAGCTCGGGGTTGTCGAGACCTTGAGCACACCGGGAGGCCCTGCCGACGGCATCCCGGCACCTACACCGCCGAGACGACACAACACCTCGTCTCTGCCGCCGAAGCATCGACCCCATGCCTGACCAGTGCAAACGCAGCCGTCACTCTCGGAAGGGCAGCGGCTTCTAACTGGCCCGGACAGGAATCGTGTCAGAAGTCTGGTCTAGGTTTGGCCTGTGAACCACAGCAGCCTCACGGCCGGGGAGCCCCGCGAGCCTGACTCGCCGCCCTACCAGGCAGTTCTGGCGGAGACTGATTGGGGTTCGCTCCAGACAGCTTTCGGGAACGGTGAGTGCCTGCCCAAAGTCCTGGCACGGTTGCTGGAGCCTGATCCCAAGGTGCAGGTCACCGCTTTGTCGGAACTGAGTGAGCTGGTCGGCCACCAGAACACCATCTACGAAGCCACCGCACCCGTCGCCATGTATGTCGCCGGCATCCTCACCCACCCGGCGGCCATGACCCTTCGGCCGTACCGCAATGTCCCCTTCCGCGCGACATTGTTGAACTGGTTGGTATCCACGGCCTACGACGCCTCCGACGAGATTGTCGACCGCATCGAGCAGTACTTCCCTGGCTTCCTCACTCCCGGCAGCATCGTGGCGGCCTTCCGGGACCTGCGCCCGATGCTTTATCGAGCCGTCGCGCCCTTCCTTCAGGACAGTCACGAGGACGTGCGCGAAGCCGCCGGCCTCGCCGCGCTCATCCTCGCCGAACACCCGGCGCTCGCCCAGCACCGCAATCACCTCGCCGTGCACGCGCGCCGCATCCTGGACACCAGCAGCGACGCCCCTAACCGTCGAATTGCCTGGAAGGCCCTCAAAGCATGGGGCCACGACGTCACCGACATTGAACCTTTTCAGGAGGAGCCCTGGGACTGCGGGCCACACAGCCATGGCCGCGGCGATCTCGAACCTCCCTTCTGATTGATAAGCGAACGGCCCGCCGGCCCAAGAATGTGCGGCCGTTTAGAAGCAGTTGCCGTAACGATCTTGGTGAGCATGGGTTCGAGTGCGGCGGCTCGGTCGGGCGATCTTCGGTCTGTCCGTGCATGAAAACAGGGCCTCTGGTGCAGCTCGGGGCTGTTGAGACCTTGAGCACATCAGGAGGCCCTGTTGTCGCAGTTGTACGCCCTCGCGCCGGCCGGCTCCAACTCGGCTACCCGGGAGTGTGATTGTCTCGCTCATCGGTTCGGGAACGCCGGGGATCGGCCGCACAGGCGACCGAGGTACCCCTCGGACATGACGGACGCGGAGTGGGCAGTCGTTCGTGAAGCGCTGCCGGTTCCGGGATGGCTGGAGGGCCGGGGCGGGCAGCCGGAGGGCTACTGCCACCGGCAGATGGTCGACGCGGTGCGCTACCTGGTCGCGGGCGGCATCACCTGGCGCGCGATGCCCGGGGACTTCCCCGCGTGGGACCGCGTCTACGCGTTCTTCCGGCGCTGGCGCGACAAGGGCCTGGTCGCCGAGTTCCACGACCGGCTGCGCGACCGGGTCCGCGAGGCGGCGGGCCGCGACCGGGAGCCGACCGCGGGAATCATCGACGCGCAGTCGGTCAAGGGCGCCTCGTCGGTGCCGGCCGCGAGTCGGGGCTTCGATGGCGGGAAGAACGTCAACGGCCGCAAGCGACACATCATCGTGGACACTCTGGGGCTGCTGTTGACGGTGATGGTCACCGCGGCGTCGGTCACCGACCGCGAGGCCGCCGAGACGCTGTTGGAGCGGCTGCGGAGGCGGCACCGGCGTATCACTCTGGTGTGGGCCGACGGCGGCTACACCGGGCGCCTGGTCGACCTCGCCCGCGATGTCCTGCGCGTCGCACTCACCGTGATCAAACGCAGCGGCAACACCAGCGGTTTCACCGTACTGCCGAAGAGGTGGCTGGTGGAGCGCACATTCGCGTGGCTGATGCGCTCACGCCGCCTGGCCCGCGACTACGAGACCCGCACCGACAGCTCGGAGGCGATGATCCGCTGGTCGATGAGCATGGTCATGAGCCGCCGACTCGCCCGGCGGGCACACTGAACAGTCCCGGGCTCTCCTCGACCAGCCAGCCCCGCGCGACCAGGCGCTTCGCCTTCGACCGCACTCCCTCGACCTTCGCGGGAACCGCCTCCAGTCCGAGCCCCACGGCGAGCTGCCGGCAGTCCACCGCCGCACCGCCCGAGCGCCGGGGGGCGGCCAGGATCTTCATGATCCGCCGGTAGTCCGGCGCCAGAACGCCGGCATCGAGCCCGTCCCGCCACACCGGCACCACCGAGCCCGGCACCGCCGCCGCGACCCGAGCCCGCCGTTCGCCGGCCGCCACGACCGGCGGAACCACCTCATCCTCGCGAGGCTCCGTCAGGACCTCGGCCACCGTCTCACGGGCGATCACGAACCGCTCCCACGCGGCCTCCGCCTCCCGCAACTCGGCCTGAAGAGCATCCACCCGCTGCCGGGCGATCCGCTCACGTTCCTCCAGCAGCCCCATCACCGACGGCACCCCGCACCTCCACCACAGAGACGACACGACACGTCATCCCTGCCGTCGAAGCGCCGACCCTATGCCTGAGCAGCGGAAACGCACTCATCACGCTCGGAAAGACAACGGCTTCTCAGTCGTCTCGGCCACGCCCGACTCGCCAACTGGCTGGCCAACCGGAAGGTCCGCACCGCGGCCCATGTCGCCACCAGAGCGATCGAGGCCGCGCAGGCTCAGCACACGCAGGTCCCGGGTGAGAAGACCGCCGCAGCAATGACCAGCCTGCTCGCCCGAGCGGTAATGGACCTGGATGAGGAGATCGCCCGAACCGACGCGGCCATCGAGGCCCGGTTCCGCCAGCACCGGCACGCTGAGACGATCACCAGCATGCCCGGCATCGGCACCCTCCTCGGCGCCGAACTCATCGCCTGCACCGGCGGCGACCTGGCAGCCTTCGGGAGCCCGACCCGCCTCGCGGGCGTTGCAGGCCTTGCACCCGTCCCGAAGGACTCCGGCAGGATCAGTGGCAACATGCGTCGTCCCCGCCGCTACCACCGTCGCCTCCTGCGCGTCTTCTACCTCTCCGCCCAGGTCGCCGCCCGGTGCTGCCCCACATCACAGGTCTTCTACCAGCGCAAACGCGCTGAAGGGAAGAATCACAAGCAGGCCGTCCTCGCCCTGGCCCGACGTCGCCTCGACGTCCTATGAGCGCGCATTCGTGACCAGCGCACCTTCACCACCGAGCCACCTCGGCTCGAACACGCAACAGCATAGATGTCTCACCAGGCGTCACATTTGGCTTGACGAACCACATTGGGAATCAGTAAAGGTGGCCCTGCTGGCCGGCCTGGGATCGGTGCTTACCGCCCACGGCCTGACCTGGTCGCGTTCCGGCGCGCGGCCGAGCCCCACCGTCGTCGCCGTCTGTGTCGCCCCCTTCGCGTTCTTCGGCAGCCTCGGTCTCATCTGGACACAGTGGCCGCTCGCCGTCGCCCTGGGCATCCCCGTCCTCGGCTGGCTGGTCACCACCACACTCGGCACCGCATTCGCCTGGCAGGACGCCTGACACCCTCGCGCCGGCCGGCGTTGCACGGGATGCGGCAGGCGACGGCGCGCCCTCCCGCGACGCGAACCCGGGACGAGTCAGTGGTTCCGGTCATGCCGACCTCGCGCGTTGACCACTCGCGCTGCCTCCACGCGGTAGCGGAAGTCGCGCAGCCTGGGGTTTCGGCCCACGGTGTCAGTGCGGTGGTCGGGGAGGTCACCGGCGGGTCGAGCACGGTCGGGTGGCGGTGGTCCGAC
>NZ_JBEYFP010000551.1:0-4047 GCF_040634455.1 Kitasatospora sp. NPDC007106 | reverse complement strand
TGGGCGAGAACGGCGCCGGCAAGTCGACCCTGCTGAAGATCCTCACCGGCGACCACCGGCCCACCGCGGGCAGCGTCCTCGTCGACGGCGCACCCGTCCAGCTCGCCTCGCCGACCGACGCCCACCGCGCCGGCATCCGGATCATCCCGCAGGAACCCGAGATCGTCCCGCACGTCTCCGTCGCCGAGAACGTCTACGTCGGTGCGCTGCCCCGCGCTGCCGGCCGCCGCCTCGACCGCGCCGAGCTGCGCCGCCGGATCACCGCCGACCTCGTGCGCCTCGGCTTCGACAAGGTCCTCGACCCCGACCTGCTCGGCTCCGAGCTCACCCCCGCCCAACGCCAGCTGGTCGAGATCATGCGGGCGCTCACCGGCGAGGCCAAGGTCATCGCCTTCGACGAGCCCACCTCCTCGCTCTCCGAGCACGAGGTCGACGCGCTGTTCGCGCTGATCCGGCGGCTGCGCGCCGACGGCGTCGCCGTCGTCTACGTCTCCCACCGGATGCAGGAGATCTTCCAACTCGCCGACCGCATCGCCGTGCTGCGCGACGGCGCGCTCGCCGGCATCCAGGACGCCGCCGCCACCAGCGAGGGCGAACTCGTCCGGCTCATGGTCGGCCGCGACCTGTCCGCCGTGTTCTCCCGCCCGCACGTCGCCACCGACCGCCTGGTGCTCGACGTCCGCGGCCTCACCACCGACGACGTCCGCGACATCGACCTGCGGATCCACGCCGGCGAGGTCGTCGGCCTCGCCGGACTCATCGGCGCCGGACGCTCCGAACTCGCCCTCGCCCTCGCCGGCGACCTGCCCGTCCGCTCCGGCACCGTCACCCTCGACGGGCGGCCGCTGCCCACCGGCCGGCCCGGCGCCGTGATCCGCGCCGGACTCGGCCTCGCCCCCGAGGAACGCAAGGCCCAGGCCCTCTTCCTGCACCGCTCGATCCGCGACAACACCTCCACCGTCGTCCTCGAACGCCTGCGCCGCTTCCGCTTCGTCCGCCGCTCGGCGGAGCGGCAGCTGGCCCAGGAGTACGCGGACCGGCTGCGGGTGCGCACCCCCTCCATCGAGCACGAGGTCCGCAAGCTCTCCGGCGGCAACCAGCAGAAGGTCGTCCTCGCCCGCTGGCTCGCCCGCAGGCCCAAGGTGCTCATCCTCGACGAGCCGACCCGCGGCATCGACGTCGGCGCCAAGGCCGAGATCTACCGGATCATCGCCGACCTCGCGGCGGAGGGCGTCGCCATCCTCGTCATCTCCTCCGAACTCCCCGAGGTTCTCGGCCTCGCCGACCGCATCGTCGTCATGCAGAACGGCCGCATCACCGGCGAACTCGACCGCGCCGACGCCACCGAGGAGGCCGTCCTCAGCCTCGCGATGGCCGACGACATCGCCCCCGCCACCCCTGGAGCCGCCGCATGAGCACCACCACCGACACCCCGCCGGCCAGCACCGGCAGCACCGGGGCGCGCAAGGGCGGCAACCCCGCCGCGGTCCTCGCCTCCGTCGGCGGACAGAACCTCAGCCTGATCGGTGCACTGGTCGTCGTCCTCGCCCTCTTCGGCGCACTCAACGACAACTACCTGAGCATCTCCAACCTCCAGGTCATCGCCGAGGCCGCCACCATCACCGGCCTGCTCGCCGTCGTCCAGACCGTCGTCATCATCTGCGGCGGCCTCGACATCTCCGTCGGCTCCCAGGCCGGCGTTGCCTCGGTCGTCAGCGCGATGGCCTTCACGTCCGCGGGCTCCAACGCCCTCGCCGGCATGGCCGCCGCCGTCGGCACGGGCGTCCTCATCGGCCTCCTCAACGGACTGGTCATCGTCTACGGCCGGGTCAACCCGACCATCGCCACCCTGGCCGGCCTCGCCGCCTACAAGGGGGTCGCCCAGCTGATCTCCAACGGCCGGGCCCAGGGCTACGTCCTCAACGACGACGTCTTCGTCTTCCTCGGCCGCGGCAGGATCGCCGGCCTGCCCGTCATGGTGTGGATCCTCATCGTCACCGCGCTCGCCGTCCACCTGCTGCTGAAGTACACCGACATCGGCCGCAACGTCTACGCGATCGGCGGCAACGACACCGCCGCCCGGCTCGCCGGCATCAACATCAACAAGTACCTGGTGGCCGTCTACGCCCTGATCGGCACCGTCGCCGCGGTCGCCGGAATCCTGCTCACCGCCCGCACCGGCAGCGGCCAGCCCACCTCCGGCAGCGAAGGACTCGAACTGAAGGCCATCACCGCCGCCGCCCTCGGCGGCTGCGCCCTCAAGGGCGGCAAGGGCGGCATCGGCGGCACCCTGCTCGCCGTCGCGCTGCTCGGCTGCCTGGAGAACGGGCTGACCGTCGAAGGCATCAACTCCTTCTGGCAGAACGTCGCCCAGGGCGCCCTGCTGGTGATCGCCGTCGTCATCCAGCAGCGCCGCAGCGGCGAACGCGCCATCGGCCTGCCCGCCTGACGGCGGCCCGCCGCCCCGACCCGGGCGCTCCGCACATCCGGCGAAGACCACTGCAACCCGGACGGGCCCTCACCGCATCGGACGGGGTGAGGGCCGCACGGAACGGCGACGGCCCGTCAGGCGGCCCGGTGGACGACCTCGCCGCCGAGCACGCCCAGCTCCACCCGGGCGTCGAGGAACGCCTTCGGCTCCAGTTCGAACAGATCGTCGGAGAGCATCACCAGGTCGGCGAGCTTGCCGGGGACGACACTGCCGAGCTCGTGCTCCAGGTGGACGGCGTACGCGCTGCCCAGGGTGTAGCCGCGCAGCGCGGTCGCCAGGTCGAGCGTCTCCTCCGGCATCCACGGCTCGCCGCCGGCCAGGCCGCGGCGGGTCACCGCGGTGTACAGGCCGACCAGCGGGTCCATCTCCGCGACGTTCCAGTCGCTGGACAGCGCGAGCACCGCGCCGGACTCGTGCAGGCTGCGCATCGGCCAGGCCTTGTTCCAGCGGTGCTCGCCGACCGCCTCGGCCCAGTCCCGTCCGGGGCCGGCGATGTCCGGCGAGCAGTGCCGCGGCTGCATGCAGGCGACGACGCCGAGTTCGGCGAAGCGCGGCACGTCGGCCGGGTCCAGGCACTCCACGTGGACGACCTGGTGCCGGGCGTCGTTCGGCCCGTTGACGGCCCGGGCGTGCGCCACCGCGTCCAGCACGGTGCGGATCCCGCGGTCCCCGGTGGCGTGCACGAAGGCCTGGAAGCCGGCCGCGTCCAGCCCGGCCAGCACCTCCGCGAACTCCTCCGGCGGGTAGAAGGTCTCCCCGCGGTGGCTGTGGTGGCCGGCGTACGGTTCCAGCAGCGCCGCGGTGTGCGGCTCCACCACGTCGTCGATGTAGAGCTTCAGCGGCCCGACCCGGAACCGGTCGGAGGCGTGGCGCCGGGCGGCCGCGGCGAACGCCGCCAGGTCCTCCGGGGTGGTGCCGCGCGGGTGGAACAGCCCGGCGACCAGCCGGGACCGCAGCCGGCCCTCGGCGAGCGCCCGCTCGAACAACGGCAGGTCGTCGAGGGAGTTCTGCGGCTCCACGACCGTGGTGATCCCGTACCGGGCGGCCGTGTCGAGGCTGCCGGCGAGCCGCCGGTACTGCCGGTCCGGGTCCGCCCAGGGCACGCCGGCCGCCCGGAGCGCCCGGTGGCCGTCCCGGGAGAGCCCGCGCACCGCGAAGTCGGTGAGGAAGCCGGTCGGTTCGCCCGTCGCCGGGTCCTTCTGCACGGTGCCGTACGCGGTCTGCGCGGTGTCCCGGCCGATGCCGAGGCGGCGCAGCGCCGCGGTGTTCAGCCAGGCGGTGTGCACGTCGTAGCTGAGCACGAACGCCGGCCGGTCCCCGGTGAAGCGGTCCAGGTCGGCGGCGGTGGGCATCCGGCCGCCGGGGATCGCCGAGTAGTCGAAGGCCTCGCCCTCGATCCATGCGGCGTCGGGGTGGCTGCGCAGCCGGTCGGCGATGCGTGCGCCGATCTCGTCGAGGGTGCCGGCCCCGGCGAGCTGGACGCAGTCGGCGTCGGAGCCCAGCCGGACGTGGTTGTGGCTGTCGACGAACCCGGGCAGCACCAGCCGGCCGCGGGC
>NZ_JBEYFP010000550.1:0-4048 GCF_040634455.1 Kitasatospora sp. NPDC007106 | reverse complement strand
GCCGCCCGCGAACACCTGGTGCGCCAGCACCCCGAACGCCCAGACGTCGGCGCTCGGCCGCAACGCCACCCCCCGCACCCCGCTCCGCTCGGACCACCACTCCGGCGGCACGTGGTCGAGCGTGCCGAGCGGCGGGACGTAGGCGTGCGTGCCGTCGAGTTCGGCGGTCAGCCCGAAGTCCGCGAGCCGCACCGAACCGTCGGCCATCAGCAGGACGTTCGCCGGCTTGAGGTCGCCGTGCACCCAACCGTGCCGGTGCATGTGGGCCAGGCCCTCGCAGACCTCGGCGAGCAGCCGGGCACCCTCCGCGGGCGGCACCGCCCGGCCCTCGGCGAGCAGGTCCGCGAGGCTCCGCTCCGCCCGCTCCATCACCAGCACCACGGCGCCGTCCAGGCCCGGTCGGCCCGGGTCGCGGAGCACCGCGGTGGCGAACGTCCTGATCAGCCGCGGGTGTTCCGCCCGAGCGCTGAACTCCGCCTCCCGCCGGGCGAGTTCGCTCGCCTGCCGGCACTGGCCGGGAGCGAGCCGGGCGGCCGGCAGGATCTTCACCGCCGCCGGCGCCCCGTCCCGCCGCCGGACCGCCGCGTAGACCGCACCCCAACCGCCCGCACCGATCGGGCCGGTGATCCGGTGCCCGGCCACCCGGTAGCCGGGCGGCACCTCGGGCACCGGCCCGTCCGGGAACCCCGTACTCACGCCCTGCTCACCCCCCGCTCACCCGGCTCCCGCCGGGCGGCCCACCCGGCGCGCGGGCAGCAGCGCCAGGTGCTCCTCGCGCACCAGGTCGAAGCGGAGCGCCAGGTCGACCAGCTCCTCGCGCTTGCGCAGCGGTCCCGCCCCGCCCTCCGAACCCTCCGGCCGCAGGCGGAGTTTGGACTCCGCCAGGTAGTCGATGTGGTAGTTCACCGCGGACCGGCTCGGCCCGGCGGCGCCCGGACCGCCGCGCAGCCGCTCCACCACGTCGCCGACCCCGGGGACGGCCGCGGAGGTGCCACGCAGCCGCGGCTCGCAGAGCGCCACCAGCACCAGGAAGTACTTCGCCGTGGCGTCCAGCGCGAACGGGCTGACGGTGTGTTCGCCCGGCGGCCCGGCCTGCGCCCGGTCCAGGTAGGCGTGCTGCGGCGCGAAGACCTTGAAGTGGCAGCCGCCGCCCAGCGAGGGCAGCACCACCCGGGAGAACTCGAACGCCACCGGCGCCCCCAGCCGCCCCGGCGCCACCTTGAGGTGCTCCCCCGCGCCCTCCAGGTTCTCCACCACGTAGGTCGCCGACCGGCTGAAGTTCGACAGTCGCCAGTAGTCGGAGGCCGCCGTGAGCTCACCGGCCCGGCGCGAGACGCCCTGGTCGGGCAGCGGGATCGCAACCGGCCGGCCCGGTGCGCCGCGACCGAAGTCCGCACTGTCGTCCGGGCCCATCCGCAGCAGCCGCGGCGCGGCCCGCGGGCCCCCGCCGGTGTCCGGCAGCTGCACGATGACGGTGTCCATCACGCCCCCTCGGTGAATTCCCGCTCCGCCGGCGGCCCTTGCGCACGACAGGACGGACCTGCGCACGCCACGGCGGAGCCCGGAGACACACCTCGTGTGCCCGTAGCGTGACTCAGTGTTCCAGAAAAGGCATGCTGCGTGTGCGATGCTTCAGCCCTCGCGCCGGGCGCCGGGCACGCTGCCGTGCCGGATGTCGCCGCAGGCTGACGTGTCAGCTGCCGCGCGGCCGGCGCCGCGGGGGCCGGTCAGCCGTTGGAACCGGTCAGCCGCGGGGATGCCACTCCACCAGGACGATCGTCGCGTCGTCGACCAGGCGGTGGTCCCGGTGCTCCAGCAGGGCGAGGATCAGCCGCCGCAGTGCCTCGGGGGCCGGCTCGCCGGCCGCGGCCGAGCGGACCACCAGGTCGACCAGCCGCTCCTCGCCGAACAGGTCACCCGCCGCCGACCTCGCCTCGGTCACCCCGTCGGTGTGGACCAGAATGCGGTCGCCCGGCTCCAGCTGCGCGTGGTGCACGGTGGCCGGGCCGCGCGGATAGCCGCTGCCGAGGCCCAGCGGGAGCTGCGCGGGGCGTTCCAGCGCCCCGGGCACGACGTGCTGACGGCGGATCAGCAGCGGGGGCGGGTGGCCGAAGTTCACCCAGCTGAGGCGGCCCGTCCCGGTGTCGAGGTCGGCGAAGACCGCGGTCAGCAGCCGGTCCGGGATCCACCGGGTCAACGCCCCGTCCACCGCCTCGGCGATGTCCGCCAGACCGCCGCCCGCCCGCCGGGTCGACCGGCAGCCGGCCACCGCCACCGCGGACGCACCGCCCGCCGCCAGGTCGTGGCCCATCGCATCGACCACCGTCAGGTGCAGCCGGTCCCGCTGCAGGCTGTGGTCGAAGGCGTCGCCGCCGATCTCGTAGGCCGGCTCCAGCGCGGCGGACGAGGTGACGTCGCGGGTGCCCAGGGTCCGCGGCGGCATGAACGCCCAGGCCAGCTCGGCCTGCAGGGTCATCGGGCGGCTCCGGACGGCCTCCGCCATCACGTCGCTGAACGCCGCCTTCGAGATCACCACCAGTGCCGTCAGCGAGGCCAGCGTGCGGCACCGCTCGTGCACCGCCGGGCCGGGAGCCGCGGCCGCCACCCGCAGCACGCCGATCCGCTCCACCCCGTCGACGAGCGGCAGCCACAGCTCGACCCGGCCGTCGGCGGACGACTCCTGCGGTTTCATCGTCCGGTACGCCCAGCCTGCGAGGGTCCCCTCCACGGGGACGCCCGTTTCGTCGGTGCCGGGCCCGCGCGGCCGGTCGTCGGGCAGCGGCACCAGGCGGACCTGCTGGACGTCGGCCAGGTAGACGGCTGCGCCGGCCATCCCGAGCGCCCGGGCGGTGTCGTCGACCAGGCCGGCGATGTCGCGCGGCCCCACGTCGTGGGACATCTCCAGGAACTCGCCGACCACCCGGCCGACCCCGGCCTCGTCCACCGCCGCCACCGCCTTCTCCTCGGACGGCACCCCTGCACCCCCGCCCGTTGCATCGAACCACCGCCCCACCCCCACGGCGACCGGACGGCAGCGCGGGACGGGCCCGGCGGGCGAGTGCCGCGACGGCGGCGGGAGCGGGGCTGCCAGCTGCCGGCGCGGGCCCTACGGACGGCGGGTGGGAGCGGCCCTACGGACGGCGGGCAGGAGGCGGGTACTACGGCGGCGGGCGCGAGCGGGCACTACCGGCGCCGGGCGGGAGCGGGGCTGCCGATGGCAGGTGGGGGTGGCCCACTACGGACGGCGGGTGGGAGCGGGGCCGAGGTCGGGGCCGGGCGGGAGGCCGAGGGCGGTGAGGGCGGTGGTGGCGGCTGCGGTGTGGCGGGCGCCGGCGAGGACGAGGGTGCGGGCGGACTGGTAGGGGGATCCGGCGGCGGTGAAGGCCTCGGCGGTGGCGAGCAGGCCGGGCAGGTCCCCGTCGAGGAGCGCCTGGGCGCGGTCCACCTGAGCGGCGGCGACCGGATTGCCCGCCACCAGCGCCCGGGCGGCGGCGATGCGGCGGGCGGCCCCGGGGTGACCGGCGAGGACGGCGGCCTCCGCCCGGAGGGCCGCGTACCAGTGCAGCCAGACCCAGGAGACCCACTTCCAGACCTCGTCCGGCTCGGGCGCGAGCCGTTCCAGGGCCGCGTCCGCATCACCTCGGTGGAGCAGGACGATCGCGTCGAAGACCGCACCGTAGCCGTGGCGGTGCTCCGGCTCGGTGCCCGCCCGGTCGACCACCGCCCGCCAGGCGGTCCGGGCCTCCCGGTCGCCCCGCAGACCGTGGACCATGGCGACGGACGCCGCCGCGGGACCGAGCGAGAACGACCGCGGACGGCCGCCGCGCTCCCAGGCGTCGAGGAAGACCGCACTGCCCGCGAGCACGTCCCCGGCCCGGCCCGCCAGGGCGTCGGCGACCAGCAGCCAGGAGGTGGCGTGGTGGCCCACCTCGGCCAGCAGCGGGTGGTCGGCGAGCTGTCGGCCCATCTCGCGCTCCAGGTAGGCGCGGAGGAAGGCGTCCGGGTCCTCGACCGGGCTGCCGAGCGGGTCGAGGAGCTCCGGGGCGTC
>NZ_JBEYFP010000549.1:0-4053 GCF_040634455.1 Kitasatospora sp. NPDC007106 | reverse complement strand
GATGGTCTCCAGCGGCACCTCGAACAGGGCCGAGATGTCCTCGGGCGTGAGGTAGCGGGTCGGCAGCGAGGGCGTCGGCGATCCGCCGACCTGGCTCGCCACCCGGCGGCGGGAGGCGGAGGCGTCGGCTGCAAGGTCGAAAGCGCGGGTGGGGCGGGGCCTTGTCATAGGCCGTTCTCCTCTGTGAGGTGTGACAGTGAGTAGGGCTGTCACTGCGGGTGTCACCGACATATGGGCTGGTCAGAGGCTTGCAGTGACAGCGGTGACAGCTGTGACAGTCAGGGTGTGGTTCGGACTGTCACACGGGCTCGGGCACGACGTAGGCGCCGCTGGCGTCGGTGTGCAGCTGGCCGTCCTTGGCCATGCGGGTGCACGTCTGGCGGGTGTTGGCGTAGTCGAGTCCGGTGGCGGCGGCGATGTCCTTGGGCTTCGAGCCGGGGTTGTTGCGGACGTGCGCGAGGATCGTGGATCGGGTGTCGCCGATGGTGTGGTCGCCGGCGGGGCCGTCGAGCAGGTGCCAACTTCCGCTCTCGGGCTGGAAGGAGAGGGCGTGCTCGGCTTCGTCGACGTCGCGGCCAGTGATGTGCAGAACGCCGTCGGCCTTGCCGCGTGAGCGCTTGAGGACGAGGGTGGCGTCGGCGGCGCCGGCGAGGCCGTTGGTGCCGGAGACCTCGGCGAGGAAGTCGTCCGAGCCCATCTTGCGGACGTGGTGGACGAGGATCGTCGCCACCGAGTGGCGGTCGGCAACCTGCTTGACGTGACCGATGGCGGCGTAGTCGGCGTCGTACGCGGCCACGCCCGGGGCGGAGCTGCCGCGGACCTTGGCGAACACGTCGATGACGACGAGCCGGGCGTCCGGGTTCTGGGTCAGCCACCGGTCGAGGGCGTCGGCACCGCCTTGGGGCAGCGGCGGGAACTCGGTGACGATGGTCAGGTCCCGGGGCGCCGGGCGGCCGGCGAGGAGTTTGCCCATGCGGGTCTTGAGACGGCGCGGGGTGTCCTCCAGGGCGAGGTAGAGCACGGGTGAGCTTGTTCCGCTTTGACGGACACCGTCGGTACGGTGATCAGGCTGCGAGCACGGTCTCGTACTCGGCCTGCCTGCCCCAGTCACGCACCGCGGTCTCGGTCAGATCGAAGTCCTTAGCGACCTGACCGACCGAGCGGTCACCGCGTCGGCACACCTCAACGATCTCCGCCTTGAACTCCGGCGTGAACGAGCGGCGAGGGCATGGCTTCTTCTTCCCCATGCTCTCCATGATGGGCATCATCCTTACGGGGCCGAAGCCCCTGATCAGAGGTGTCCGTCAAAGCGAATCAAGCCCACTCTGCTGCTGCTGCTGCACTCATCCCCAGACTCGTTTGCTCTGATGATCACGCCAACACCGCGCCCCGGTTCATGATCCTGCGTATACCGTGGCTGCAGGGCAGGAATCGCGGAAATCGCAGCAGTTCAGTCGAGGGAGCAGACATGGTACGGGCGCCGAAGAGTGTGGACGTGAAGCTCAACCTGAAGGTGGTGGAGATCTCCGGCACCTGGGAGCCCAACGACGCGGAGCGCCGGGCGGCTTGGGAACTGTACGTGGAACTGGTTACCCGCGTTGCGGTGGTGCCCTTGCGGGCAGACGAGGGCCTGTTGCGGGAGGCCCTCAGCAGCCTGTACTCGCTGTTCACCACCACCCGCGAGGTACTGCGAAAGTACGGCCCGGAGGTCGCCGAACCCAAGAAGAACGGCCAGTACAATTTCGGCTACCTGGCCGTGGCCATGCTTAACTACGGCATCCGTCCTCTCCTCGCCAGCTGGCACCCCGCCCTGGAGGACTGGGAGAGCAAGCGGCCGGGCGACCGCTCCCGCCGCGACCACGAACAGGCCTGGCTCCACGGCGAGGAACTGCGCACCGCACTGCGCGACACCCGCGACATCCTCACCACCTACGCGGACCTCCTCGCCACTGCCTGTGGCGTGCCCAACCTCCTCGAAGCCGTTCCCACCGCAGACCGCTAGGAGACGCACCCGGGCGATGTGCTCGCCATGCCGGGACGCTAGAGGAAGTGAGGGGATGAAAGATGCATGCACCTCATGGCCATGCCGTGCCGAGCCACGCCCGAGCGGCGCAGGAGGTGTTCTTCAGTTACCCGCGTGCGGACCGCGCCCGGGTGTTGCCGCTGGTGGCGGCGCTACGTGCGGCGGGGGTGGGCGTCTTTCTGGATGAGGCGAGAATTGACGAGTTCGCGGGGATCACCGACACGATCCGCGCGGCGCTGCGCGGGGCGCGGATATTCGTGGCGTACTACTCGGCCGCCTACCCGAGCCGGCCAGCATGCCAATGGGAGCTGCTGACGGCCTTTCGGGCCGCGACCGCGCTAGGTGAGCCCACCAGTCGAATAGTGGTGCTCAACCCCGAACCCGGCCCGGATCACATCCAGCCTGTCCA
The DNA here is from genome assembly GCF_040634455.1 of Kitasatospora sp. NPDC007106. Lineage (NCBI taxonomy): Bacteria > Bacillati > Actinomycetota > Actinomycetes > Kitasatosporales > Streptomycetaceae > Kitasatospora > Kitasatospora sp. NPDC007106. The sequence goes on along the minus strand of NZ_JBEYFP010000549.1, from coordinate 1,621 downwards.
ACTGGCCGACGCTCGCTACGCCATCCTGACGGAGGGCGAGCCCACGGAAGGTGAGGCCGCGACGCGGATCGCGCAGCGGATCCGCGAACTGCTGGAGCGGGCGCCCGGCTGCCTGGGGGACGTGATCGAGGAGCGCCGACCGGTGTGGCGTCCCACCGAGCATGCCGGTTCGGAGCGCTTCGTTGGCCGGGTCGCGGAGTTCTGGCAGTTGCACACTGCGCTGCACGCCCCCGAGTATCCGGCCACCCAGGATGCGGCCAGCTCTGGCCAGGCCGTCGTCACCGGTCTGGGCGGGGTGGGTAAGACGCTGCTGGTCGAGCAGTATGCCCGCCGCTTCGCCGCGTTCTATCCCGGCGGCATCTATTGGTTCACCGCCGCCGCAAGCCACGCCCCGGACGCGGCTGCCGACACCGCGGCGGCCCGCGCGGAGGTGCTGGCCCAGCACTCTCAGCAGGTTGCCGCCGCCCTGGCAGTCGACCCCGCCCAGTCCGACCCCGCACAGATCCGCGACATAGCCCGCGGCCGCCTCGAACGGGCCGGGGCCCCGTGCCTGTGGGTGGTCGACGACCTCCCCGGCGCGCTCACCCCCGAGATCCTGCGCGAGCTGGCCGCCCCGCATCCGCTGGGCCGCACCCTGATGACCACTCGCTGGCGCGGCTACCAGCTCCCCTCGGTTGACCTCGACGTACTGCACTACGACGAGGCCCACCAACTCCTCACCGGCGCCCGCACCCTTATCGGAGATCAAGAGGAGGCGGCCGCCCACACCTTGGCTGCCCGGCTCGGCTATCACGCGTTGGCCCTCGACCTCGCCCGCGGCTGCCTGGCCGACCAACCCGGCCTCACCTACACCGACCTGCTTACCGAACTCGCCGACACCCAGGCCGGCGATGCCTTCCAACGCCTGGTCGATGACCTGGTCACCCAGGTCCCCACCGGCCATACCCGCGACATCGCTGCCACCTTCACCCGAAGCCTGCGTCACCTCGACGCCGACACCCTCACCCTGCTTCGCCTCGCCGCCACCCTCGCCTCGGCCCCGCTGCCCGAGCTCCTGTTGGCCGCCGTCAACGCCGCCTACCACGGCACTGATGAGGACACCGCCCGCCGTGCCAACCTGCGCGCCCTCAGCACCGCCCGGCGCCGCTCCCTCATCCGCCCCACAGCTGGTCAGAGCCCCGCCTGGTTCCTCCACGCTCTGGTCGGCCGCACCCTGCTACTCGACGATGCCACCGCGAGCGCCCGCCCCGCCCTGCGCCAGGCCGCCCTCACGGCCACCACCGATCTCATGAAGCTGGTCCACGCGCCGGGCCGCCTCGACCACCTTGCAGACATCGCCCCGCACGCCCGCGCCCTGACCGAGGAGTTGGACACCCCCGAGGTGCTCGACCTCCTCGGCGCGGTCGCCCGCTACGACTACGAAACCGGACAATCTGCCGGTGCTGCCCGCACCTACGAGCGCCTGGTCGAGGCGCGCACCGCCGCCCTCGGCCCCGCTCACCCGAACACCCTGACCAGCCGGAACAACCTCGCCTCCGCCTACCAGACGGCGGGGGATCTGGGCCGGGCCGTCCCGCTGTCCGAGCAGACCTTGGCCGCGCGTAGGCGTGTTTTGGGTGAG
>NZ_JBEYFP010000548.1:0-4064 GCF_040634455.1 Kitasatospora sp. NPDC007106 | reverse complement strand
CCGGGGCGCGGGCGCTGATCGGCGCACTGCTGGACGGGACGGACGCGGCCCGCGCCGGAGCCGCCGCCCGCGCCGCCCCGGCCGGATTCCGGCCACCGGAGGGTCACCGGGTGCTGGGCCTGGCGGCCCGCGGCCACCGGCAGGCGGTGCCGGCCCGTTCCACCGCACCGCCGCTCGACCGACTGCCCGACCGACTGCTGGGTCGGGTGCCGGGCACCGTCCTGGCGGCCGAGCTCCGTGGCGGTCTGTTCGCGCTGCTGGCGGTGCCGCCCGCCCCGGACCCGGTGCGTGCCGTCCGGGCCGTGCTGCAGGAGGCGTCCCCGCCGGGAGCGGTGGTCGCCCTCGGGCCGGCCGTCCCCGCCGCGGCCGGCTGGGTCCGCTTCGGGGAGAGCCTGCGGGAGGCCGTCGCCACCCTCGGACTCGCCGTCACCGTGCCGTCCGCCGAGCCGTGCGGCCCCGGCCCGCAGCAGCCGTACGTCACCACTGCCCGCGCCTTCGCCCTGGAGCGGGAACTGACCCGTTCCGGCGGCCCGGAGCGGTGGTCCCGGCTGGCCGGGGACGTGCTCGGCCCGCTGCTGGCGTGGGAGTCCCGGCACGCCGGCGACCTGGTGCGCACCCTGGAGGTGCACCTGCGCCACGGCTGCTCGCCGACCCGCACCGCCGCCCTGCTGCACATCGGCCGGCAGTCGCTCTACCAGCGGCTGGAGCGGATCGAGGGGCTGCTCGGGACGGCGGTCGCCGACCCCGAGGCGCAGGCCGAACTGCTGCTCGCCACTTGTGCACACCGGCTGCTGCAGGCCCGCCGGGCCCACTAGGACGTGTCTTCAAGGCGTGTGGATGCCACACAGGTGCCCCCACGCGCCCCTGAATCGACCACCCGAGCGCCCTTCGAAGGCGGTTCCCAGCGGTCGTCCGACGGACGGTCCGTCACCGCCCGGGCTCCGGGCGCCCGTGGCCGGGACGACCCGTTACCCCCTTGTGCCGCGACCGCGACCCCGTAGGCGATCATGGGGTGCGCCCGGCCCGTAGGCTGGGGCCATGCGAGATGTTGCGGCGGGGATCGGGTACCTCCTCAAGGGCCAGCGCTGGGTGGCCCGGCACGGGCGCTGGTGGGGCTTCGGGATGATCCCGGCGCTGATCACCCTGGTCGGGTACGCCGGTGCGATGACGGCGCTCGTGCTGTACGCGGGCGACCTCGCCGACTGGGCGACGCCGTTCGCCGACGGCTGGGGCTCGCCCTGGCAGGGCCTGCTGCGAGGTGCGCTCGCGGTGACCGCGGTCGCCGTCGGCGGGCTGCTGTCGGTGATCACCTTCACCGCGGTGACCCTGCTGGTCGGCCAGCCGTTCTACGAGTCGCTCTGCGAGAAGGTCGACGAGACGGAGGGCGGCGCTCCGGCCCGCCCCGACGTACCGCTCTGGCGCGAGCTGTGGATCTCGGCGCGGGACAGCCTGTACGTCCTCGTCCGGGTCGCCGCGATCGGCCTGGTGCTCTTCCTCTGCGGCTTCCTGCCGGTGGTCGGCCAGACCGCCGTCCCGGCGATCGGCATCGTGGTGTCCGGCTACTTCCTGACCGCCGAGCTCACCGCGGTGGCGCTGCAGCGCCGCAGCGTCCCGCAGAAGGAGCGGCTGCGCCTGCTGCGGTCCCGCCTCGGTCTGGCGCTCGGCTTCGGCGTGCCGCTGGTACTGCTGTTCCTGGTGCCGTTCGTGACGGTGCTGGCGATGCCCGGCGCGGTGGCCGGCGCCACCCTGCTGGGCCGCGACCTGGCTCCGGTGGAGCCGTCGGACGAGACGTCGGACGAGCCGGACGACGACGAGGAGGACGAGGACGACGCCCGCGGCAGCGGCTCCGCCCCGGCCCACCGATCGGATCACGCCATCGACCTGGGGAAGTGAAACCACAGCGAGTGACGGCGATTTGACTTTCCGCCACCGGGTGGAAGATAAAAGCCGTCATGAGCGCACCGGCAGGCACCCAGGCCACCGCGACCCCGCCCGCCCCCGCGGGCGTCGACCTCGCCGATCCCGGCTTCTGGCGGCTGCCGGAGGCCGACCGGTCCGCGGCCTTCGCCGAACTCCGGCGCCTGGACGGCCCGGTGCGCTTCACCCACCGGGCCACCGGCCGGAGCTTCCTCGCGCTCGTCCGGCACGCCGACGTGGTCGCCGCCAGCCGCACCCCGGAGGTGTTCATCAGCGGCCCGGGCGTGACCACGCCCGAGCCGGCCCGCTGGGTGCGGACGGTGTTCGGCGACTCGATGGTCAACCTGGACGACCCGCGCCACGCCGACCTGCGCCGGATCGTCTCCCGCGCCTTCACCCCGCGGCTGATCTCCCGGGTCGAGGAGGACATCCGCCGGGTCGCGGTGCGGATCGCCGACGAGGTGCTCGACCGCCGCCCGGAGGACTTCGTCACCGCCGTCGCCGCGGAGCTGCCCTACCAGGTGATCTGCAACATGATGGGCATCCCCGAGCGGCAGCGGCGGCAGATCCTCGCCCAGGTCAACCACGCCTCGGAGCACACCGGGGTGGCCCGCGGCCGGCTGCGGGTGCCCGGGCGGGGCCTGCGGGCGCTGGCCCGGATGCAGTTGGTGATCGCGGCGCTCGGCCGCGAGCGCCGCCGCCGGCCGACCGAGGACCTGATCTCCGCGCTGGTCACCGCCGACGTCGACGGCCGCCACCTCAACGCCCGCGAGCTGGGCGCCTTCTTCTCGCTGCTGCTGGTCGCCGGCGTGGAGACCACCCGCAACGCGCTCGCCCACGGCCTGCACCTGCTCACCAGCCACCCGGCCCAACGCGCCCTGCTGACGGAGGACTTCGACGCGCGGATCGGCGGCGCGGCGGAGGAGATCGTCCGGCACTCCAGCCCGATCATCCAGTTCCGCCGCACCGTCGCGGTCGACCACGTCCTCAACGGCACCCGGCTCGCCCAGGGCGAGAAGGTGGTGCTGTTCTTCGCCTCCGCCAACCGCGACGAGGCGGTCTTCACCGACCCGGACGCCTTCGACATCACCCGCTCGCCCAACCCGCACCTCGGTTTCGGTGGCGGCGGCCCGCACTTCTGCCTCGGCGCCTACCTGGCCCGGCAGGAGATGAAGGTGCTCTTCCGCGAGCTGTTCACCCGGATGCCCGAGCTGCGCTCGGTCGGCGAGCCGGTGCTGATCCCGTCCAGCTTCGACCACCGGGTCCGCTCGCTGCGCTTCACCTTCTGAGCCCTCGGAGCTTCCTGAGCCCTCGGAGCTTCCTGAGCCCTCCGGGCTTTCCCGAACCTACCCGACCTGCCCTTTCGCGGCGCGGCCGGCCACCCGCAGTCCGTACGGTTCGCACCCGGTCGCTTGTCCGCTCCGGCAGGCGCCGCCGCCCACCGCCTCCCCCTACCGTCCTGGCATCCCACCAGGACGGACGAGAGGCGCGCACCGTGCAGGTGTCCACCACCGAGTGGCTGATCCACGACTACCGCGAGGACGACCTGGCGGCGGTCGTCCATCTCATCGACACCACCGCCGGCCTCGGCCAGGAGTCGGTGTTCTCGCTGGCCGAGTGCATCACCGCGCTCACCTCCCGGCAGCCTGCGGTGGTCGCGGTCAGCCGCGGCGCCCCGATCGGCGCGGCCCTCGCCCACGTCGCGGGGGACCGGGCCTGGGTGATGCGGATCGCCATCGCCCCGGGCTGGCGCGGCCGCGGACTCGCCAGCGCCCTGCTCCGCGAGCTCGAACGCCGGCTGGTGGACCGCCGGGTCCGGCGGATCGCCTACGTCCTGCCGGAGGAGGAGCAGCTCGGCGAGGGCCTGCACAACGCCGGGTACAGCCGCCGGCCGGCCGTCGCCTACTTCGAGAAGACCGAGCCGCAGCACGGGCCGTCGGCCGGTCTGCTGGAGGAGCTCGGCGGCCGGGTGCTGCCCGGCGACCTGTGGCAGAAGGTGGCCGGCATGGAGGCCGAGAAGGCGCTGATCGAACGCCGGGTGGTGCTGCCGCTCGCCGAGCCCGAGCGGGCCGCCCGGCACGGCGTCCGGCCGCCGCGGGCCGTCGCGCTGTTCGGCCCGCCCGGCACCGGCAAGACCACCTTCGCCC
>NZ_JBEYFP010000547.1:0-4066 GCF_040634455.1 Kitasatospora sp. NPDC007106 | reverse complement strand
CACGGACGCGGCGGGCACCAACAGCGTTCGCCAGGCAGCAGCGGGGCACCGCACGGACGCGGCGGGCACCAACAGCGTTCGCCAGGCAGCAGCGGGGCACCGCACGGACGCGGCGGGCACCAACAGCGTTCGCCAGGCAGCAGCGGAGGGCGGCTACGGGCGACTGGCGGCAGGCGTCATGGTCAGCAGCCGGTGTTGTGCAGGCCCGGCGTCTCGAAGTCGCTCTGGCCCTCGACCGCCAAAACACCGTAGATGGTGCTGCAGCCCAGGTCCTGGTTCTTGAACTGGTACGTCTTGGTGTCGCCCTTCTTGACGGTGAGGGCGTTGCCGAGGTGGGTGGTGTGCCCCTTGCGGTAACCGAACTTCACCGTCACCGGGGAGCCACCGGTCTTCCCGTACACCAGGTTCACCGTCCGACCACCGTCGATGATGCCCACACAGAACGTCCCGTTCGACAGCGAAGTGCACGACGGACCCGCATTACGGACCCCGACAACCGCACCGGCGACCGCATCGTCGGGCGACGCCGGACCCGCAAGACCGGCAGAAGCAAGGAGAACGGCGGCGCCAACGACGCCGACCCGAGTGTGAATGCACACGAACATGGCCCTAACCACAGACGAACAAGACGATCACCAACCAGGCCACCCGCCGGTAACTAGAGACAACAAACCTGTTCGGTAAAGAACATGACGACCCATGAGCCGATCCAGGACACAGCCGCCGCGGCGGCCCCGACCCCGGCACCGGACCGGATGCGATCCCCGGAAATCGGCGCCGCGACCGGCATCGAGCACAGGCACGTGCCCTACGCGGCCACCTCGCCGCCCAGGGACAGCGACCAGGCACACACCCCGACACGCCGGTCGCCACCACACCCCGAAACGGCCGAACGACCTCCCGGCCCCGACACCCCCACAGGCCACCAGGCACCGGCAACCACCCCAAAGCACCCGAGAACAGCCAACCGGCCCGAACGGCACCACCAAAGACCCGCCCGCAGCACCCCCAGCACTGCACCAACCACCAGAGGGAAAACAGGAACAGAACACGCCATCACAGACACAACCACCGGCCCCCCAACCCCAACCCCGGCCCGCCGAACCCCACCACCCCAACCCGGCCCACCACCCCCACAACCGCCCCCACCGGACACCCCGAGCAGCCCCCACCAGACAGGAAATCTTCCGTCCCAAGCCCGGCGACCAACCCTCACTTCCAGGCCCCCCGACCGCAAAATTTCCTGCCACCAGGGCACACCACCCGGCCACCACCACCCACCACAGGACAACGACACGCGGCATGACACCCCGCCAACAGGCCCAAACCCCCCAACAGCCCAACCCGATCACCAAAACGGGCCCAGCCAGCAACCGCCGAGGCCGCCACCAGAACAGCAACCCACCACGCACAACGCAGTACTAGGCATCAGGCGCCCCGGAATCCGGGCCACAACAGACACCAGGACACGGCCGGCAAACAGGCACAGGGCACACAAGACGCCCTCCACAGGTGCACAGCGAGTGAGCACCGCACAGGCCGACGCCGGCCATTCACAGCACGCCCCGACCACAACCTCCGCCCGCCACCGCCACCACCACAACGCCCCAGCCCAACACCACAAAGCCGCAGACCGAACCACCGGACGCCCCACACGGGACCACCCGGCATACGGGGATACCCGACACGCGCCGCCAGCCCGCGGGTACCACCCACACACTCGACCCACCCTGCCCGCAACCACAACCACAACCCCGGACAGCACTCCCCCGCCCGAACAGAGCGCGCGGATCACGTCAAGGCGTCGAGGCGTCAAGGCGTCGGGCGTCGAGGCGTCAAGGCGTCAAGGCGTCAAGGCGTCAAGGCGTCAAGGCACTGGGGACGGCCCCACGGTGCAGAGCAAGGACCAACACCCACCGACGGAGACGCAACATTTCCGGCACCCCACCGCGTGTACAAGTCGACGCGGGACACCACCGTCCCACGGACAACTCGGCACGGACGACAGAACAAGGGGGCCGGACACGGATGTCGCCGGAGCGCGAGAGGTTATTCGAAGAATTCACCGCCGCCCGGTACGGCGCACTGCGCCGCACCGCCTACCTGCTGTGCGGCGACTGGCACCTCGCCGAAGACCTCGTCCAATCCACCCTGATCAAGGTGTACGCCCGCTGGCCACGACTACGTGACCCGGACACCGCCCAGGGCTACGCCCGCACCACCCTCGTACGCACCTTCATCGACGGACGACGACGCCACTCGGCCCGCGAAACGGCCAGCGCCGAACCCCCCGAAACCGCCACCACCGACACCGACCCGGACCGGCGCCTCGCACTGCTCGCAGCCCTCGCCCACGTCACACCCGGCTACCGGGCAGTCCTCGTCCTGCGCTACTGGGAAGACCAGAGCATCGAAGAATGCGCCACGATCCTCAACCGGAGCAGCGGCACAATCCGCTCCGACACCCACCGCGGCCTCGCCCAACTACGCACAATCCTCGGCGACTCCCTCCACGAAATCGCCGGAACATGACCCACCCCCACGCCCTCCCGCACACCACACAACCCGACCAGCAGACCCACAGACAGCCAGACAAAGCCACAAGGCGCAGCGCGGCACGGCCGGACAAGCCACAAGGCGCAGCGCGGCACGGCGAGGACACGGCATCCGACGGGCCCGCACGGCCACGGACGGGCAGGCGCCAACAAGCAGGCACGGACGGGCGCGGGCAGGCAGCAGGCGGGCAGGCACCGACAGACGAGCACGACCGGCCGGGTACGGGCGGACGGGGTGAGCGAGTGAACGGGCCGGCAGACGAACAGACGGCACAACGGGCGGCGGGGCACGGACGGCAGCCGGCCGGCAAGAACGGACAGGCAGCAGGCACAGCCGGACAAGCGCCGACGGGCAAGCACAGACGGACGGACGGACGGACGAGCGGACGGACGGACGAGCGGACGGACGGACGAGCGGACGGACGGACGAGCGGACGGACGGACGAGCGGGTGAACGGACGAAGCCGGGAATGCGCAGCGAAACGGAGGGAACAGGCATGACGCACGACGGGGACGACATCGACCACCGGACGGCGGCACAGGTGTTCCGGGCAGTACTCGAACAGCCGGAACCCGAACCGCCCGCCGTACTGCCCGCCGTACGCGCCGGCGGACGGCGACTGCGCGCCCGACGCCGACTCGCACTCGCCGCAGGAGCACTGGCGGCGGTACCGGTACTGGCGTTCGCCGCCACGCCGGCCGTACCGGGAGCATCGGGCCTGCGGGACCTCGTCGGACTCGACCCCGCCGACGGCCGCCACCCGGCCACGCAGCCCTCCGGCTACGGCATGGACCAGCTCGACCAGGTCCAGGCCCGCCTGCACGCCGCCCTCGCCGCCCACCTGCCGCCCGGATACACCGCAGTACTGACCGGCGCCGGCCCCACCACCTTCCGACTCGCCCGCGCCGACGGCGGCTACACCGCGATCGCCGCCATCATGGGCACCCCCCTGCCGCCCGGCAGCCACGCCCCCTCACCCTGCGAACCGGACAACGGCCGGCCCGTCTACGCCACCAACTGCACCTTCCACACCCTCCCCGACGGCTCCACCGGCTGGCTCTACCAGTCCACCCCCTACACACTCACCCAATTCACCGTCGTCACCCCCCAAGGCAAAACCACCGGACTCGGAACACTCCCCCTCGCCAACCCGCCCCAAGGCGAGACCGGCGAACCACAACCCTCCAAACCCATGACACCCGAAAACCTGAACACCCTCGTCTCCAACCCCGAAGTCCTCGCCGCACTCACCACCGTCCCCCTCGACGCACCCGGATGACATCCCCCCACAACATCCTCCGGACACGAACCCACCACCATGACCACCACTGGCCCAGGACACCGCCCCCGCCCCGCCCCCGCCCCCGCCCCGCGGACACGACCGCAACGGGCGCACCGCGCAACGAATGAAGCCGCCCACGAGCAGATCTTTGAGCACTTCGTCAGCCGACCGGACCAAGAAGCGTCCTGATCCCCTCCCCGCGAGGGCACATCACCGGCAGAAACTGTG
>NZ_JBEYFP010000546.1:0-4067 GCF_040634455.1 Kitasatospora sp. NPDC007106 | reverse complement strand
CGCTTGGGTGGCCGTTGGGGGGGGGTTCCCCTGTGGCCTCGCCGGTGGGCTTCCTGGCCGCGGTGGGCGGGTTCGGCCCGCCCCCACGGGACGGTGTGGTCGGAGAGCATCCGGCCGGGCTTCCCGCCGAGCACCAGGACCCGTTCGGCGAGCGCGAGCGCCTCGTCGAGGTCGTGGGTGACGAAGAGCACGGTGGTCCCGGTGCGCTGCCACAGCCGGAGGAGCAGGTTCTGCATCCGGGCTCGGGTGAGGGCGTCGAGCGCACCGAACGGCTCGTCCATGAGCAGGACGTCGGGTTCGGCGGCGAGCGCCCGGGCCAGGGCGACGCGCTGTTGCATGCCGCCGGAGAGCTGTGCCGGGTACTTCTCGGCGCCGTCGACCAGCTCGACGTCGGCCAGTGCGGCCAGTGCTCTGCGGCGGCGTTCCGCGCGCGGGAGGCCGAGGCGTTTGAGCGCGAACTCGACGTTCCCGCGGGCGGTGAGCCACGGGAACAGCGCGTAGTGCTGGAAGACCATGCCCCGATCCGGTCCCGGGCCGGCGACCGGCCGGCCATCGACGAGCACCCGGCCCGCGGTGGGGCGGACGAAGCCCGCGACGGCGTTGAGGAGGGTCGACTTGCCGCAGCCGCTCGGTCCGAGCAGCGCGGTGAACGAGCCGGCAGCGAACTCGAGTTCGGTGGGTGCGAGGACGGAGGTCCTGCGCCGGCGCGGCCCGTGGCCGACTGCCAGACCCTCCAGGTGGATGCTCCGGCTCACGACTCGCTCCAGTGGACGATCCGGCGGCCGAGCGCGGCCAGGGCGAGATCGACGGCCACGCCGAGCAGGCCCAGTACCAGCAGCCCGGCGAACATGCGGTCGGTCCGCAGGTACTGCCCGTCCACCTGCAGGCGGTAGGCCAGTCCGCTCTGTGCGCCGCCGAGTTCGGCGGCCACCAGGGCCAGCAGGGCGACCGAGGCTCCGTACCGCAGTGCGGCGAGCAGTGCGGGCAGGGCGGCCGGCAGCAGCACCCCGACGAACCGGCGGTGCAGTGGCGCCCCGAGTGAGCGGGCGGCGCGCAGGTGGGCCACGGGCACCCGGGACACCCCGTCGTGGACGTAGAGCCAGACGGCGAGCAGGACGGCGTAGGCGATCAGCAGGCGCTTAGCGGTCTCGCCGATGCCGAACCAGGCGGTGGCCAGCGGTACCAGGGCGATCGCGGGGATGGGGCGCAGGAAGGAGACCAGCGGGGTGACCGCGGCGGACAGCCGCGGCAGGTAGCCGGTGGCGAAGCCGAGCGTGCAGCCCACAACGGCGCCGAGGAGGAACCCCTGTCCGGCTCGGCCGAGGCTGGCGGCCAGGTCGCTCCAGAGGGTGCCGGTGCGGGCGCTCTCATCGAGGGCGCGCCAGGTGGCGGCGGGGGTGGGCAGCAGGCCCTGTGCCACCGTGCCGGAGGCCGCCAGCGCGGTCCAGCCGGCGAGCACGGCGACGGCCGCCGCCAGTGGCGGAGCGAGGCGGGTCAGGGCCCGGTCGGGCGGGGATCCGGTGGGGTGCACGCGGTCGTCTCCTCATGGCTGCCGGGCGTCCACCCGAGCCGATATAAGTGACATCAATAATTGACCACACTTATAAACAGCATGTTGCAGCCGTGCGAAACGTTTCCGGGGCCACCGTCCGCCCCACAGCGATGGGGTACGTTCACCAACGTGTCCCGACCCGAACCCACCCCCGAGGCCCTCGCCGTCGGCCGGCTGGTCCGCAGCCGCCGCAAGGAGCGCGGCGTCCCGATGGCCGAACTCGCCGCCCGCTCCGGCCTCTCCCAGCCCTTCCTCAGCCAGTTGGAACGGGGGCTCACCACCCCGAGCCTCACCTCGATCTACCGCATCGCCGAGGCCCTGGACGTCCCGCCGGGAGCATTCCTGCGGCCGCCCGCGCGCCCGGGCACCGTCAGCCACGAGAGCGACCCGCAGGTGATCCGGGTCAGCGAGGGCACGGGGCAGATCGCGCGGGTACTCATCCCCGGCGGGCGCAGCAGTCTGATGGAGGCTTACGAGCACCACTTCGAACCCGGCCAGGGTGAACGCGGCTGGTTCGAGCACCCCGGGGAGGACTTCCTCTACGTCCTGGAGGGCGAGGTCGTCCTGGAGATCCAAGGCGAGGAGCCGCTCACCCTGCGGGCCGGGCAGAGCGCCCACCACCGCGGCGACATCCCCCACCGCTGCCGTCTCGCCGCCCCGGCCCCCGCCAGGACCCTCCTCGTCATCGCCACCCCATGATCGAGCACCGCCACATCGAGCGCGCGGCCGAGGGACACGCCGTCGTCCCCGACCTCGTGTCCTGCCCCCCCACCCCCTGGCCTGCGCGAAGCCCGAAGCCCCGCTCCCACTTCCCGAGAAGATCATCGGCGCGCCCGTGAACCACCTCGACCACAAGGCCGAGATGGAGTGCACCACCTCGGTCGCCGAACCCAGCGCACGTGGCCGCCGCCACCTCCCTGGGCCGGTCCACGGTGAACCACATCGTCCGCAGGCTCACCGGGCAGGGTACGTCATCACAGGGGTAGTGGCGGTCTCAGTCGAGTGTCGGTGGGAGCTGTTCGGGCCGCTGTGCGCTCAGCGGTGCTCGGGGTTCTCGAAGTCGAAGCGGCAGCCGGCGTCCCACTCGGAGCGCTGGTTGCCGTGGGCGGGCATGCCGCCGGCGTCCTTGAGCATGCGGGCCACGTGCATCAGATTCCAGGTCATGAAGGTGGTGTTGCGATTGGTGAAGTCGTTCTCCGGACCGCCGGAGCCCTCGTCCAGGTACGACGGGCCGGGGCCCGCGGGGCCGACCCAGCCCGCGTCGGCCTGCGGCGGGATCACGTAGCCGAGGTGCTGCAGGCTGTAGATCACGTTCATCGCGCAGTGCTTGGCACCGTCCTCGTTGCCGGTGATCAGGCAGCCGCCCACCCGCCCGTAGTACGCGTACTGGCCCTGGGAGTTGAGGACCGACGAGCAGGCGTACAGCCGCTCGATCACCTTCTTCGTCACCGAGGAGTTGTCGCCGAGCCACACCGGGCCGCACAGCACGAGGATGTCGGCGGACATCACCTGGGAGTAGATCACCGGCCACTGGTCGGTCTCCCAGCCGTGCTCGGTCATGTCGGGCCAGACACCGGTGGCGATGTCGTGGTCGACGGCGCGCAGCAGTTCGGTGGTGACGCCCTGCCGTTCCATGATCCCGCGGCTGATGTCGATCAGGCCCTGGGTGTGGCTGCGCTCCGGGGAGCGCTTGAGGGTGCAGTTCACGAAGAGGGCCCGCAGGTCCTCGTAGTGGGCGACGCCGTCGGGGTTGGTCATGGCGGTCAGCACAGCACACGTAGGGCGACCGTCCGAGCACCCTCCGCCGTTCGGGTGGCGGGGGCGCGTCGCCGGGGCGGCGCGCCGGCGGGTGCGGGAACAGATCGGGTCCGCGCCGGGTTGTGCGCTGTGGCGCATCCTGTGCGCCGCGTGCCGAAGCCGCGTGCCGAAGCCGCACGACAAGCCGCACGACAACGCCCCGAAGGGACCCTCCGTTGAGCCTGTACGACATCCCCCTGCGCACCCTCGCCGGTGAGCCGACCTCGCTCGCCGACCACAAGGGCAAGGCGCTGCTGCTGGTCAACGTCGCCTCGAAGTGCGGTCTGACCCCGCAGTACGCCGGGCTGGAGCGGCTGCAGCAGCGCTACGCCGACCGCGGCTTCACGGTGCTCGGCTTCCCCTGCAACCAATTCCTGGGGCAGGAGCCGGGCAGCGCCGAGGAGATCCAGACCTTCTGCTCGACCACCTACGGGGTGTCCTTCCCGCTGTTCGAGAAGATCGACGTGAACGGCGACGAGCGGCACCCGCTGTTCGCCCGGCTGACCGAGGTGGCGGACGCCGAGGGCACGGCCGGCGACGTGCAGTGGAACTTCGAGAAGTTCCTGCTGTCCGCGGACGGCACGGTGGTCGGCCGGTTCCGTCCGCGCACCGAGCCCGAGGCGGACGAGCTGGTCGCCGCGATCGAGGCGCAGCTGCCGGCCTGAGGCCACGGCTCCGTCCGGACGCCCGGGCGCTCCCACCCCGAGGGAGCGTCCGG
>NZ_JBEYFP010000545.1:0-4068 GCF_040634455.1 Kitasatospora sp. NPDC007106 | reverse complement strand
TTGCCGTCGAGCCTGACACCGGCGTCGGTCACGGCCTTCTCGTACGCCATGAACTCCTCCACGGTCGGCGCCTCGGCCGGCCGCTCCTCGGTGGAGTCGGGTGCCGGGGTGTTGATCAGCAGCAGGTACTTCACGGTGCAGCTCCTCGATGGTTCGGGTCGGTCGTGCAGGTATGACGAACGGGCTGCAGCGGAATCGACAGGGCGGCCCGAAGAATTTCCCGGCCGTCCCGTCGCGGGCCCTGACGGGCATCCTGTCGCGGATCCGGGCCGACCGTGTGCGGCCCCGCCGGAGCGGCCGTACCGGCGCCGGAAATCCGGTTGCGCCGTGGCGGACCATGGACGGGTGATCACCGAACAAGGCGCCGTCGAGCTGGTCGAGGCACTCCTGGTGAAGGAGCGGCAGGGAGGGACGGAGGTCGCCGTCGACGGGGTGCAGGAGCACGCCCTGGGATGGCTGGTCCACTGCGACACGGTGGAGTACATCCGCACCCGTGATCCGCGGAAGAAGCTCGTCGGGGGCGGCCCGTACCTGGTCGACAAGGGCGACGGAAGCGTCTACCTGCTGCCGCTCCAAGCCGTGGCGGACGGCTGGGAGAAGCACTTCCTCTGGCAGTACAGGGGCGTCCGCCCGCCGGACCTGCCCGACCCGCTGGCCCCGGCCGTCCGTGCCGTCCTGCGGGCCGACGGGCCGACCGCTGCCGTCCGCCACCTGCGCAAGCAGGCGCCGGTCCTCGGCATCGGCCAGGCCACGGCCTACGTCCGGGCGATGGCCGACGGAGGCGACCCGCCGCAGGACCTGGTCGACCTGACCTGGAACCCCGCACCCGCCGGCCCGTTCCCCGTCCCCAGGCTGAGCGGGCCGGCCGGGTGAGGGCCGCACCCCGCCGACGAGGCCCGGCCGCACCCCGCCGCGCCCGGTTCCGCCGGTGATCCACCGTCAGTGCGCCCGCCCGCCCGCGTGCCGAATGCCGGGCCCGGGCCGGCGGGTTGTCCTCGGCGGCGACGAGCTCGACCGCTGCGGTGCGCAGGCGGGTCCGCCAGGAGCGGACCTCCTCGGGGCGGTGGTACTCCGGGTCGTGGACGTAGTAGTCCTCCGTGACAGCGATCTCCAGGAAGCGGGCCTCTGCTTCGGTCGCCGTCTCCGCCATGCCGTGCCAGAGCCGGACGGCGGCCTCCTCGGGGGTGAGGTCGCCGGCGACCAGGAGGGCGGCCAGGTGGTGCAGCAGGCAGCGTTCGGCCGTGTCGTGGTCCGGTGCCTGTACGCCGAGTTCGGCCAGGGACCGGTGGAGCAGGGCGTCGAGTTCGCGGGTGTCCTCGTGGCGGTGGCGGTGGCGGTGGCGTCCGGCGAGGTCGCGGAGGGCGGGGGAGTCGAGGCCGTCCGCCAGCAGCCGGACGGCGGCCATCGGCAGGTCCTCGGGGAGGACGTGGCCGACGGCGTGCTGCCAGGCCAGGGTGAAGGCCCCGTCCATGGGGTCCATGGGGTGCAGGGGCTGCATGGCGTGCATGGTGCCGGGCGGACGCGGGCGTTGACCACGGGTTTTTCGCCGCCGACCGCAGGGGAGGCCGCGGGCGCCCACCGCGCGGCCGTCCCTCGGTGCGGCCGTCAGGGCCGGGCGGCGACGTGCCCGGGCGCACGGGTGGACAGGGCCCGGGCCAGGTCCAGCAGGCTCAGGCCGAACATCAGGATGCCCAGCGGGACGTGCAGCGCGGGCCGGTGCGCTATGCCCAGGACCACCTGGACCGAGGCGAGCGCCAGGAAGCCCGAGGCGTGCAGGATGCGGCGGGGCGACGCGCCGCCGGTCCGCCACGCGAGGACCGCGGCGAGCACGTACAGCATCGACGCGCCGTACATCACGCGTGCCCCGACGCTGTGCAGCACCTCCTGCGAGGGGGAGGAGAGCAGCAGTCCGGCGGTGACCGCCTGGAAGAAGACGGCCGCGGTCTGCAGGGCGATGGAGGTCTGCAGGAACCTGAGGCCGCGTCGGTCCGTCGTCGTCCGTCCGTCCATGGTGCCGTCCCCTTGTCTGCCTCGCGGCGGGTCGCTCGGTTGCGTGCCGGTAGGCGGACGACGCAGGCGGGCGGAACGTGACACGGGGCGGCGGACCGGCGGGACGGACCGCGCGGCGACGGTGGGGTGCGCGGCGGGCGAAGGCCGCCGACCGTGAACGCGGGACGATTATTTCCATCGATGGAATATCGCCGGTCGCAGCATCGCGCCCACATGAAGCCATGTCAACTCCCTTGTCTGGAACGGCTCGAACCCCTCCTCCGGGTGGCTCGGCGAAAGTTTCGAGTTCTCCGTCGTGACCAGCGGATTTGATGATCAATCAGAATTTCCATCGTTGGATACCTTCCCCGGGCGGCCCGCTTCTCCTACCGTCTGGGCAGGCTCGCCGCCCCCGTCCGGAGAGGAGGGCCGCCTCCCGGCCGAGCCGTACCGCTCGCAGATCCACCCCCACCACAGTGTCAGGAGCACCTCATGCGCGACTTGAGGCCGGCCGCCCCACGGGCCGTCCCCGCCGCCGCTCGCGGCACCCTGCGCCACGCGAGGGTCCTGGTGGCCGCCGTGGCCGCCTTCGGACTCGCCCTCGCCGGACTGCTCGGCCTGCCGGGCCGGTCCCACGCCGCGGGCTCGCTGCCCTGCGACATCTACGCCGCAGCCGGCACACCCTGCGTCGCCGCGCACAGCACCGTGCGCGCCCTCGCCTCCTCCTACAGCGGCCCGCTGTACCAGGTCACCCGCGCCTCGGACGGCGCCCGCGCCGACATCGGACTGCTGAGCCCCGGCGGCTACGCCAACGCCGCCCAGCAGGACGTGTTCTGCGGCGGCAGCACCTGCCGCATCACCAAGGTCTACGACCAGACGGCACGTCACAACGACCTCCTGCCCGGCCCGGCCGGTACCGCCGGCATGGGCGCCGACCGCGGTGCCGACGCGAGCGAGATCGCGGTCACCGCCGGCGGCCACAAGGTCTACGGCATCTGGATCTCGCCCGGCGTCGGCTACCGCTACACCGGCCGGGCCTCCGGCGTCGCCGTCGACGGCCAGCCCGAGGGCGTCTACATGGTCGCCAGCGGCACCCACGTCGGCGCGGACTGCTGCTTCGACTACGGCAACGCCGAGTCCACCCCGGCCGACACCGGCAACGGCCACATGGACGCCGTCTCCATCGCCACCACCTGCTACTTCCCGCCGTGCAGCGGCTCCGGCCCGTGGATCGAGGCCGACCTCGAGAACGGCATGTTCCAGGGCGACAACGGCTCCAACACCGCGAACCGCGGCAACAGCACCCCGTACGTCACCGCCGTCCTCAAGAACGACGGCCAGCGCACCTACGCCCTCAAGGGCGGCAACTCGCAGACCGGCGCGCTGACCACCTGGTGGAACGGCTCGCTGCCCACCCGCGGCGGCTACCTGCCCATGCACCAGGAGGGCGGCATCATCCTGGGCACCGGCGGCGACAACAGCAACTGGAACAAGGGCACCTTCTTCGAGGGCGCGATGGTCGCCGGCTACCCGACCGACGCCGCCGAGAACGCCGTCCAGGCGAACATCGTCTCGGTCGGCTACACCGGCCAGACCAACGTGCCCAACGGCCCGCAGGGCACCGTCGGCGGACCGGGCGGCAAGTGCGTCGACGTCGCGGCCGACGACAGCGGCGGCAACTCCGCGGCCGTCCAGCTGTGGGACTGCCAGTCCTGGGCCGAGGACCAGCACTGGACGCACAACGCCGACGGCTCGCTCGGCACCATCGGCCGGTGCCTGGACGTCAACGGCAACGGCACGGCGAACGGCACGCAGGTCGAGCTGTGGGACTGCAACGGGGTCGGCGGTCAGAAGTGGGTGCAGCAGGCGGACGGCTCGCTGCGCAACCCGCAGTCCGGCCGCTGCCTGGACGCGCCGAACGGCGCCTCCGCCAACGGCACCCGGCTGCAGATCTGGGACTGCAACGGATCCGCCGCCCAGAAGTTCGCCCTGAACTGACGCCGGACGGGCGGTGGGTGAGGCGGGCGACCGCAACCCCGCCGCCCCCCGGGAGGGGCCGTGAGCAGCGACGCCGCGGCC
>NZ_JBEYFP010000544.1:0-4080 GCF_040634455.1 Kitasatospora sp. NPDC007106 | reverse complement strand
GGGCAGCAGCGCGTCGGCGCCGTCGGGGACGGTGTGCAGCAGGCCGGCCTCGGCGGCGGTGAGCGCCTCGCCGGCGGTCGCGACCAGGTCGCGGGTGGTGCGGCCGGCGATCTGTGCGGCGCCGACCGGCGGGGTGAGGGCGCCGAGTTCGGCGGGGTCGACGGTGCCGGCGCCGAGCGAGACGGCGGTGTCCAGGCAGGCGAGCCGGCCGGCCCGGGTCGCGGTGGCGAAGCGGTGGCCGCGGAGGCGGTCGCGGACGGTCTCGGGGGCGGCGAGCAGGCCGGGCGCCTCGGCGAGGGTGCGGGCGAGGGCGGCGGCGACCGAGTCGGGGCCGGCCGGGACGAGGTCGAGGAAGCCGTTGTCGGCCCGCTCCTCGCCCGGTTCGGCGGAGAGGGCGGCCAGTGCGGTGGCGGCCAGGGTGCGGATGCCGTCCTCGGTCGGCGCGTGGCCGGGGCCGGTGGCGCGGCGCAGCCGCAGCAGGTTGAGCAGCAAGCCTGCGGTGCCCATCGGGGTGTCGGGCTGCGGGGTGCGGGCGGGGCGTCCGGGGCGGGGTTCGGCGGGGGTGGCGACGGCGAGTGCGCCGGGCACCAGGGCCTGGGCGCGGGTGAGGAGTTCGGGTTCGCCGAGCAGGACGCCGGCGCGGGCGAGGGCGTGGATCAGCGAGCCGGGGCCGGCCAGGCCGCCGGGGACGGGGGCGCCCGCGGCGAGCCGGGTGTCGGCGGCGAAGGCGAAGCCGCGCGGGGAGTCCGGGTCGATGAGGTCGGCGGCGGTGGTGAGGGCGTGCAGGGCGGCGCGGTGGAAGCGGGGTTCGCCGGTGGCGGCCCAGAGTTCGGCGAGCAGGACGGCGAGGCCGGGGGTTCCGGTGACGAGGTCGAGGCCGAGCACCTCGACCTGGCGCAGCCCGGTGCCGGGGTACCAGCTCTGGCCGAGCCAGCCGTGGCCGCGCCGGTCGGCGAGGATGCGGTCGCCGACGGCGACGGCGTGGCCGAGGAGTTCGCCGGCGCCGGGGGTGGTGGTGCGGCGGGGCCGGGCGGCGGTCGGGGCGGGCAGTTCGGTGCCGGCCCGGGCGGCGTCGATGCAGCCGGTGAGGACGGCGAGGTGGGTGTCGAGGTCGAAGGTGTCGAGTTCGGCGACCCGGTGCTGGAGGCGCTGCCAGCCGGTGCCCTGGAAGTGCCCGGGGATCTCCCGGCCGTCGGCGGTGAAGACCGAGGTGGAGGTGGTGAGCGAGCGGAAGAACGGGATGTCGAGGACGCGGTAGGAGTCGAGTTCGGCGAGGACGACGTCCAGCAGGTCGCCGCGGCCGGGGTCGCCGGCCCGGGCGGTGACGGCGCCGTGCAGGGCGCCGGCGATGACCGTCTCGCGGGTGGCGCCGCTGTCGAGGGCGAGCGGGCTGGTCGAGGCGCGGACGATCTTGTAACCGTCCCAGGTGTGCCGCCAGATGTAGCGCACCCAGATGCCCCGGAAGGGCGCCAGCGGGCCGTCCGCGGAGGCGAGTTCGCCGCGCAGCGCGTACAGCGCGGCATGCATCTCGCGGTAGCCGGCGGTCAGCTCCTCGGTGTACTGCCACGGGTCGGCGGTCTCGCCGTCGTGGACGGGCCGGTACGGGGGCAGCGGCAGCGCGGGGACGCCGGGGGCGACCTCCAGGCCGCCGATCCGGGAGAGGCAGCCGATGTCGAGGGCGCCGGAGTGCTTGGCGGGCGTCCACGCCTGGAAGGCCATCGCGGTGCGCACCACGGTGGACTCCAGCTCGTCCAGCAGGCCGTGCTGGCCGGGGCTGAGCACCGGCGGCGCCTGTACCCGCGGGTAGAGCAGGCACTCCAGGTCGATCAGGGCGGGGTGCTCGCCGTCGGCGATCAGGTTGTCGGCCCACAGGTCGCGGCCCTCCAGCAGCTGGACGAGCCGGATCGTCATGCCGAGCCGCCGGTAGAAGCGGGCGAAGCCGCCGCGGTCCGCGCAGGGGCGGTGCGGGACGAGCTCCTCCCAGCCGTAGTCGCTCTCGCAGTCGGCGGCGAGCGAGGCGCCGTGGCCGTCGTCGCCGCGGTCGCTGCGCAGCAGCACGGTGCGTTCCGGCAGGTCGAGCGGGAGATCGCGGTTGAGCCGGCGGACGAGGTCGAGGTAGGCGGCGGCGTGCCGCATGTCCTTGGGCTTGTAGACGACGGCCGGGCCGGTCGCGAAGTGCAGCAGGGCGACCGAGCGGCCGCCGGCGTGCCGGTCGCCGGCGTCGCCGCGGACCTGGTCGAGGGGCCCCGGGTCCTCGCCCTGCCAGAGCTGCTCGACGAGCAGCGCCCGGTCGGCGGCGAGCCGGGCGAACAGTTCGGTCTGCACGTGCTGCCACTGCCGGCAGACGGTGCCGACCAGGTACGCGAGGGCGGGCAGCCGCTCCAGCCGGGCGAGCCAGCCCTCGACGGAGGTGTCCAGGCCGCCGGCGGCGTCCCAGTCGGTGGCGCGCGGCCGGCCGGTGGCGGCCTGCAGTTCGTGGCAGAGCGAGAGGTTGCAGGCCTCGGTGAGCCGGGCGGTCAGGGCGCCGGCCAGGTCTCCGCGGGCCCGGTCGGTGACCGGGACGCCGAGGATCCCGCCGGGGCCGTCGGGCAGCAGCGCTCGGGCGGCGGCCCCGAAGGCGGCGGTGAGGGCGCCGGGCGCGGTGGTCTCCGGGCCGGGTGCGGCGGGCAGGGTGCGCAGGAAGGCCGCGAGGGCGAGCGCCCAGGGCGGCAGCGCGGCCGGGTCGGCGAGGACGACCGGGCGCAGGCCGTCGCCGAGCGGCCGGCCGGTCTCCGCGAGGTGGTCGAGCAGGACACCGGCGCCGCCGTGGCCGCCGGCGGCGCGGCGCAGCCAGGTGTCGACGGCGGCGGCGCGGGTCCGCCGGTCCTCGTCCGGGTCGGGGGCGAAGTGTGCGGTGCCGTCCGGCCGGGCGGCGGCCCGGTCCTCGAAGGAGGCCGCGGCGGCCACCACGGCGCGCAGCCGCTCGTCGCCCCGGGCGGTGCCGGGGAGCAGCCGGGCGGGGCCGTCGGCACCCTCGTCGGCGGCTGCGTCGGCGGGGCGGAGCCAGGTCTGCAGGTCGAGCGACATCTCACATCTCCTGGAGTCGGGCGAGGCGGGTGAACAGCGGGTCGGTGCCGAGCAGTTCGTCGTACGTGCCGGTGGCGGTGACCCGCCCGCCGGAGAGCACGTGGATGCGGTCGGCGGTGCGGACGGTGCTGAGCCGGTGGGCGATGACGATGCGGGTGGTGTCGAGGCCGGCGACGGCCTCGGCGACCTTGCGCTGGGTGGCGTTGTCGAGGGCGGAGGTGGCTTCGTCGAGCAGCAGCACGGCGGGCCGGCGGACGAGGGCGCGGGCCAGCAGCAGCCGCTGGACCTGCCCGCCGGAGAAGCCCTGGGCGTCCTCGCCGATCCGGGTGCCGAGGCCGAGCGGCAGGCGGCGCAGGTCGTCGGCGATGCCGGCGAGTTCGGCGGCCTCCCAGATGCGGTCCTCGGTGACCTCGCTGTCGGTGCCGGCGAGGTTCTCCAGCAGGGAGCCGCGCAGCATCCGGCCGTGCTGGAGGACGGCGCCGAGCCGGCGGCGGACCAGCCGGGCGTCGAGGCCGGCGAGGTCCCGGCCGTCGTAGCGGACGGTCCCCGACTCCGGCTGCTCGAAGCCGAGCAGCAGCCGTACCAGGGTGGACTTGCCGGCGCCGGACGGGCCGACCACGGCGACCAGTTCGCCGGGTGCGGCGTGCAGCGAGACGCCGTCCAGGGCGGGGGCGGCGGTGCCCGGGTAGCGGAACACCGCGTTCTCCAGGGCGACGTCGCCGCCGAGCGGGCCGGGGTCGGCGAGTGCCCCGCGGCGCTCGCCCGGTGCGGACTCGGCGAGGATCGGCCGCAGCCGGTCCAGCACGGGGGCGATGCCGTAGGCGCCGGCGGCGGCGTGGGTGACCTGGCCGAGCGCCATGGCGACCTGGCCGGCGGCGACACCGGCGGCCATCAGGTGCCCGGACGGGGTGTCCCCGGCCGCCGTCGCGCCCGCCAGCAGCACCGCCAGCAGCAGCGGTTGCAGGGCGGCGGTCAGCGCACCGGCCGCGGCGTCGGCCCGCTGGGCGACCGCCC
>NZ_JBEYFP010000543.1:0-4085 GCF_040634455.1 Kitasatospora sp. NPDC007106 | reverse complement strand
GCTGCTCGCCGCGGCCGGCGCCGGGTACGGCCGGCAGGCCTGGGTGTGGCCGGCCGCGCTGGTGGTCGGGCTCGGCTGCGCGCAGCTGCTGCTGCGCCGCTGCGTGCGGCGCCTCGACGGGATCACCGGCGACGTGCTCGGCGCGACGGCGGAGACGGCGGCCACCGGGGCGCTGGTGGCGCTGGCGCTGATCGGCACGGTCTGAGCGGCCCGCACGGGCCGGGTCCGGGGGCGTTCGTGCGACGTCCGGTTCGCGCGCTTCGTCACACCGTGTACGCCCGGTCCGCCGTGAGGGGGCGAGCCCTGGGGCCGCGCGGTCCCAGCATGCGGACTACCATGCGGGGTGCACCGTAGCCCTGCGCCCCGTTTCCCCGCGGAGTCAGCCGGGGTTATGCCGGTACGGCACACCCCGAGCCGTTGCCGGCCGTGGACCGCGAAAGAACAGGACGCATCGTCGTGACAACACTGTCTGTGAGCACCTCCTCCGCCGCAAGCCTGCGCGCGGACGCCCTGGTGGTCGGTGTGGCGAAGGGCCCCAAGGGCCTCGTGCTCGCCCCCGGCGCCGAGGCCGTGGCCGAGGCGTTCGAGGGCACGCTGGCCGAGGTCCTCTCCACCCTGGGCGCCACCGGCGCCGAGGGCGAGGCGGTCAAGGTTCCGGCGGCCGCCGGGCTCAAGGCGCCGCTCGTGCTGGCGGTCGGCCTCGGTGACGCGTCCGAGGACGGCTACGCCGCGGAGGCGCTGCGCCGGGCCGCCGGTGTCGCCGCCCGCACGCTGGCCGGCACGAAGAAGGTCGCGCTGGCGCTGCCCGCCGGGTCCGCCGAGGAGATCGAGGCGATCGCGCTGGGCGGTCTGCTGGGCTCGTACACCTTCGGCACGTACAAGGGCGAGAACGGCAAGACCCCGGTCGGCGAGCTGCTGGTGCCGGCCACCCGCAAGGGCAGCAAGGACGCCAAGGCCGCGGTCGAGCGCGCCGTCGCGCTGGGCGAGGAGATGAACCGGGCCCGCGACCTGGTCAACACCGCGCCGAACGACCTCAACCCGAAGTCCTTCGCCGCGATCGCCCAGGCGGCCGGCAAGGAGCACGGCCTGAAGGTCGAGGTGCTGGACGAAAAGGCGCTGCTCAAGGGCGGCTTCGGCGGCATCCTCGGTGTCGGTGTCGGCTCCGCCAACCCGCCCCGGCTGGTGAAGGTGGCCTACACCCACCCGAAGGCGCAGGCGTCGCTGGCGTTCGTCGGCAAGGGCATCACCTACGACTCGGGCGGCATCTCGCTGAAGCCGGCGGGCCACAACGAGACCATGAAGTGCGACATGTCCGGTGCCGCCGCGGTGTTCGCCGCCGTGGTCGCCGCCAAGCGCCTCGGCCTGCAGGTCAACGTGACCGCGTGGCTGGCGCTGGCCGAGAACATGCCGTCCGGCTCGGCGACCCGTCCGGGCGACGTGCTGCGGATGTACGGCGGCAAGACCGTCGAGGTGCTGAACACCGACGCCGAGGGCCGCCTGGTGCTGGCCGACGCGATCGTGCGGGCCGGCGAGGAGAACCCGGACGTCATCGTGGACGTCGCCACCCTGACCGGCGCGATGGTGCTGGCCCTGGGCACCCGCACCTTCGGCGTGATGTCCAACAGCGACGAGCTGCGCACCCGCCTGCACGAGACCGCGACCGCGGTCGGCGAGCCGTCCTGGCCGATGCCGCTGCCGGCGGACCTGCGCAAGGGCATGGTCGAGTCGACGATCGCCGACCTCGCCAACATGGGCGAGCGGATGGGCGGCGGCCTGGTGGCCGGCCTGTTCCTGAAGGAGTTCGTCGCCGAGGGCATCGACTGGGCGCACCTGGACATCGCCGGCCCGGCGTTCAACGAGGGCGGCCCGTTCGGCTACACCCCGAAGGGCGGCACCGCGAGCGCGGTGCGCACCCTGGTGCGGTACGCGGAGGACGTGGCGGCGGGCGTCTGACGCCCACCGATTTCCGTGGAGGGGTCCGGTGTCCGACGGGGCACCGGGCCCTTCGACGTTTTCCTATTACCAGCCGGTAATACATCGGGGGTGGCGAAGGCCACATTCCGAGACGGTGTTCGCCGCGGGCGAAACTGTCTTCCGCACTGCGGAACCCGGGCGGGAGCGGGCCGCCGCAGCCGCCCCTCTCCGGACCACCCGCACCGCTGTGAGCTGCGGCGATACCCACCCGTACGGGGCATTCGAGCGACCCGGGGCGACCGGGCGGCGGCCTCCGGGGCAGCCCCGGACACCAGTCGCCTCGAACAAGTGCAAAGATGTATTTCCGGCACGACTGGGCGCCTCACAAAGGCTTCCCACACCACCGGACCGCGACCGGCCCGGCGAACCGCACCCCTTTGCATGGAGGACGTGACGTGGCGAACGACGCCAGCACCGTTTTCGACGTTGTCATTCTCGGAGGCGGAAGCGGCGGTTACGCCGCGGCGCTCCGCGCCGCCCAGCTCGGGCTGAACGTCGCGCTGATCGAGAAGGGCGAGCTCGGCGGCACCTGCCTGCACCGCGGCTGCATCCCCACCAAGGCCCTGCTGCACGCGGCCGAGGTCGCCGACGAGACCCGTGAGGCGGCCGAGTTCGGCGTCCTGGCGACCTTCCAGGGCATCGACATCAAGGGCGTCCACAAGTACAAGGACGACGTGGTCTCGGGCCTCTACAAGGGCCTGCAGGGCCTGGTCGCCTCGCGCAAGGTCACCTACATCCAGGGCGAGGGCCGGCTGTCCTCGCAGACCTCGGTGGACGTCAACGGCCAGCGCGTCGAGGGCCGCCACATCGTCCTCGCCACCGGCTCGGTGCCCAAGTCGCTGCCCGGTCTGACCATCGACGGCAACCGGATCATCTCCTCGGACCACGCCCTCAAGCTCGACTACATCCCGAAGTCGGCCGTCATCCTCGGCGGCGGCGTCATCGGCGTCGAGTTCGCGTCCGTGTGGAAGTCCTTCGGCGTCGACGTCACCATCGTCGAGGCCCTGCCGCACCTCGTCCCGCTGGAGGACGAGAACTCCTCGAAGCTGCTGGAGCGCGCCTTCCGCAAGCGCGGCATCAAGTTCGAGCTGAAGGCCCGCTTCTCGGGCGTCGAGTACACCGAGAACGGTGTCCGCGTCTCGACCGAGAACGGCAAGCAGATCGACGCCGACGTGCTGCTGGTCGCCATCGGCCGCGGCCCGGTCTCGGCCGGCCTCGGCTACGAGGAGGCCGGGGTCGCCATGGACCGCGGCTACGTCCTGGTCGACGAGTACCTGCGGACCAACGTGCCGACGATCTCGGCGGTCGGCGACCTCGTCCCGACCCTGCAGCTCGCCCACGTCGGCTTCGCCGAGGGCATGCTCGTCGCCGAGCGCCTGGCGGGCCTGAAGGTCGTCCCGATCGACTACGACGGCATCCCGCGCGTGACCTACTCCAACCCGGAGGTCGCGTCCGTCGGCCTGTCCGAGGCCAAGGCCGCCGAGCAGTACGGCAAGGACAAGATCGTCACGCTCAAGTACAACCTGGCCGGCAACGGCAAGAGCAAGATCCTGAAGACCGCCGGCGAGATCAAGCTCGTCCAGGTCAAGGACGGCGCCGTGGTGGGTGTCCACATGGTCGGCGCCCGCATGGGCGAGCAGGTCGGCGAGGCCCAGCTGATCTACAACTGGGAGGCCCTGCCCGCCGAGGTCGCGCAGCTCATCCACGCGCACCCCAGCCAGTCCGAGGCCCTGGGCGAGGCGCACCTGGCGCTGGCCGGCAAGCCGCTGCACGCGCACGACTGATCCGCGGCACCCCCTTAGTTGTCCATTCCTGTACGCAAGACTTGATAGGAGTCGCTGAAACCATGGCGGTCTCAGTAACACTGCCCGCACTGGGCGAGAGCGTGACCGAGGGCACCGTCACCCGCTGGCTGAAGGCCGAGGGTGAGCGCGTGGAGGCCGACGAGCCGCTGCTCGAGGTCTCCACCGACAAGGTCGACACCGAGATCCCGGCGCCCGCGTCCGGCATCCTCGCGTCGATCAAGGTCGGCGAGGACGAGACGGTCGAGGTCGGCGCCGAGCTGGCCGTCATCGACGACGGCTCGGGCGCCCCGGCGGCCGCTCCGGCCC
>NZ_JBEYFP010000542.1:0-4097 GCF_040634455.1 Kitasatospora sp. NPDC007106 | reverse complement strand
ATCAGCTTGGTGGGGTTGGAGTCCAGGTCGACCATGTTGCCGGCCTCCTTGGCCGCCATGGTGCCGGTGTTCATCGCCACGCCGACGTCGGCCTGGGCCAGCGCGGGGGCGTCGTTGGTGCCGTCGCCGGTCATCGCGACGAGCTTGCCGCCGGCCTGCTCCTTCTTGATCAGGGCCATCTTGTCCTCGGGCGTGGCCTCGGCGAGGAAGTCGTCCACCCCGGCCTCCTCGGCGATCGCCTTGGCGGTCAGCGGGTTGTCGCCGGTGATCATGACGGTCTTGATGCCCATGCGGCGCAGTTCGTCGAACCGCTCCCGCATGCCCTCCTTCACCACGTCCTTCAGGTGGATCACGCCGAGGACGCGCGGCGCCTTCCCGCCGTCCTTCTCGGCGACGACCAGCGGCGTGCCACCCGCAGCGGAGATCCCGTCGACCAGCTGCGCGACGTCGGCACCGACCGTGCCGCCGTTCTCGGTCACCCAGGTGGCGACCGAGCCGGCCGCACCCTTGCGAACCTGCTTACCGTCCACGTCGACGCCGGACATACGGGTCTGGGCGGTGAAGGGGACCCAGGTGGCGTGCGCCAGCTCGCCCTGGGCGCGGGCCCGCAGCCCGTACTCGGTCTTGGCGAGGACGACGATCGAGCGGCCCTCGGGGGTCTCGTCGGCGAGCGAGGAGAGCTGGGCGGCGTCGGCAAGTTCGCCGATCTCCACCCCGGTGGCGGGCTGGAATTCGGCGGCCTGCCGGTTGCCCAGGGTGATGGTGCCGGTCTTGTCCAGCAGCAGCGTGTTGACGTCGCCCGCGGCCTCGACGGCCCGGCCGGACATGGCGAGGACGTTGCGCTGCACGAGGCGGTCCATGCCGGCGATGCCGATCGCGGAGAGCAGCGCGCCGATCGTGGTCGGGATCAGGGCGACGATCAGGGCGACCAGCACGATCATCGATTGCGGCGCGCCGGCATAGGTCGCCATCGGCTGCAGGGTGACCACGGCGATCAGGAAGACGATCGTCAGCGAGGCCAGCAGGATGTTGAGCGCGATCTCGTTCGGGGTCTTCTGCCGGGCGGCGCCCTCGACCAGGGCGATCATCCGGTCGATGAAGGTCTTGCCCGGCTCCGAGCTGATCTTCACCACGATCCGGTCGGACAGCACCTTGGTGCCGCCGGTGACCGCGCTGCGGTCGCCACCGGACTCCCGGATGACGGGTGCGGACTCGCCGGTGATCGCGGACTCGTCCACGCTGGCGACGCCCTCGACGACGTCACCGTCGCCGGGGATGGTCTGTCCGGCCTCGACCACCACGTGGTCGCCGAGCCGCAGCGCGGTGCCGGAGACCTCCTCCTCGGCCTGCGAGGCCGGCCAGTTGGTGAGGCGACGGGCCATGGTGTCGGTCTTGGTCTTGCGCAGGGTGTCAGCCTGGGCCTTGCCGCGGCCCTCGGCGACGGCCTCGGCCAGGTTGGCGAAGACGACGGTCAGCCAGAGCCAGGCGGTGATCGCCCAGGCGAACACCGACGGGTCGGCGACCGCGGCGACCGTGGTGACGACCGAGCCGACCTCGACCACGAACATGACCGGGTTCTTGACCATCACCCGCGGGTCGAGCTTCTTCACCGCGTCGGGGAGCGAGGAGACGATCAGCTTCGGGTCGAGCAGGCCGCCCCGGACTCTGTGCGGCGCCTCGCCGTTCTCGACCGATGCGGGGGCGGGGGTGAGCGTGGTGGACATCAGTGGAGACCTTCTGCGATCGGGCCGAGGGCCAGGGCCGGGAAGTAGGTGAGGCCGACGACGATCAGCACCACACCGGAGAGCAGGCCGACGAAGAGCGGCTTGTGGGTGGGCAGGGTGCCCGCGCTCGCCGGAACCGGCTGCTGCCGCGCGAGCGAACCCGCCAGCGCCAGCACGAACACCATCGGCAGGAACCGGCCGAACGCCATCGCCAGGCCCAGCGCCGTGTCGTACCACGGCGTGTTCACGGTGATGCCCGCGAAGGCGGAGCCGTTGTTGTTGGCGGCGGAGGTGAGGGCGTACAGCACCTCGGAGAAGCCGTGCGGGCCGCTGTTGAGCATGCCCGCCCGCTCACCGGGCAGCGCCATCGCGACACCCGTGCCGACCAGCACGATCGCCGGAGTCGTCAGGATGTACAGCGAGGCGAACTTCATCTCCCGGCCGCCGAGCTTCTTGCCCAGGTACTCCGGGGTCCGCCCGACCATCAGACCCGCCACGAACACCGCGACGATCGCCAGGACCAGCATGCCGTACAGGCCCGAGCCGGTACCGCCGGGCGCGATCTCACCCAGCATCATGTTGAAGACCGTCAGACCGCCGCCGAACGGCGTGAAGGAGTCGTGGAAGGAGTTCACCGCGCCGGTCGAGGTCAGCGTCGTCGAGGCCGCGAACAGACTCGACGCGGCGACACCGAACCGCTGCTCCTTGCCCTCCATCGCCCCGCCCGCGGCCTGCAGCGCGGTGCCGGCGTGTTGGTGCTCGAAGAAGGTGATCAGTGCGGCGGAGGCGACCCAGAACAGCGCCATCACGGCGACGATCGCGTAGCCCTGGCGGTGGTCGCCGACCATCCTGCCGAAGGTCCGGGGCAGCGAGAACGAGATCACCAGCAGCAGGAAGATCTCCAGCCAGTTGGTGAAGCCGTTCGGGTTCTCGAACGGGTGCGCCGAGTTGGCGTTGAAGAAGCCGCCGCCGTTGGTGCCCAGCTCCTTGATGACCTCCTGCGAGGCCACCGGCCCGCCCGGGATCGACTGGGTACCGCCGCCCAAAGTGGCGAGGTCGTGGAAGCCGTGGAAGTTCTGCACCACACCGTTCGCCACCAGGACCAGGGCGAAGACGATCGACAGCGGAAGCAGCAGACGCAGCACGATGCGGGTGAGGTCGACCCAGAAGTTGCCGACCCGGTCGGTCCGGTTGCGGGTGAAGCCCCGGATCAGCGCGGCGACGATCGCGATACCGACCGCGGCCGAGACGAAGTTCTGCACCGCCAGGCCCGCCATCTGCACCAGGTGGCCCATCGCGGACTCGCCGCTGTAGGACTGCCAGTTGGTGTTGGTGGTGAACGAGACCGCGGTGTTCCACGCCTGGTGTGCCTCCATCTCCGGCACACCCAGGGACAGCAGCAGGTGCGTCTGGAGGCGTATCAGCCCGTAGAGGAAGAGGATCGACAGGGCGGAGAAGGCCAGCACCGAGCGCAGGTACACCGGCCAGCGCTGGTCGGCGTCACCTTCGACGCCCACCAGCCTGTAGAGGCCGCGTTCGACTCTGAGGTGCTTGGCGGTGGTCAGGAGCTTGGCGATGTAGTCGCCGAGAGGGCGGTAGCACAGGGCCAGGGCGCCCACCAGGGCGAGGGCCTGCAGCCACCCGGCAGCAGTGGAGCTCATGTCAGAACTTCTCCGGGTAGATCAGCGCGACGACGAGGTAGCCGACGAGTGCGACGGCGACGATGAGACCTGCGATGTTGTCGGCGGTCACAGCTTCTCGACCCCCTTCGCTATCAGGGCGATGACGGCGAACACGGCGACCGTGACACCGACGAAGACGAGATCTGCCATGGGTTCCACCTGGGTGGCTCAGGGACCGGGGCCGGGGCCGACGCGGTCCGCACTACGCCGGCGGGTGGCCGGCACAGGAAGCCAATCAGCAGGTCAGACGGCCGCACGGGGTCCTGACACGCTCCATACGGCGGGGCCGGAAACCTTGACGCCGCCTTGACGACGGCGTCACGCGGCCGAGACCGGACATCGTCCGAAACGTGTCCGGGCCCGGGGCAGCCTGGCTGCGCCGGGCCCGGACACCGCTGGTCTCAGAGCTTCTCGGGTTCGGGGACGTCCCGCACCGGGGCCGGCTCGCCGCGCCGCATCGCCCCCGGCGCCCGTCGCGCGGGCCGGTCGGCCCGGGGCGCGGAGGACAACTGCCACGGCACGCTGATCACCATCACGCCCGGGGTGAACAGCAGTCGGGACTTGAGCCACAGCGCCGACTGGTTGTGCAGCAGTTGCTCCCACCAGTGCCCCACCACGTACTCCGGGATGAACACCGCGATCGCCTCGTGCGGGTGGTTGCGCCGATACTCGCGGACGTACTGGACGACCG
>NZ_JBEYFP010000541.1:0-4099 GCF_040634455.1 Kitasatospora sp. NPDC007106 | reverse complement strand
CTCCAACTAACACAACCCCTAATACCCCACCTCGTTCTTTTTCCGATCGGGGGGGGTTGTTGTGGCTGCCGGCCTCCCCCACCCCGTTGGTGCCGCCCCCCCCCCCGGGGCGCCCCCCCCCCCCCCCCGACCCGGCCACCCGCTCCACCCGCGAGGGGCCGCCCCCGCCGCCCGGCCGGTACGACCGCTCGGCGCTGCGGGCCGGTGCGCTGGTCGCGGCCTGCGTCCTGGCCGGTGCCACCGCCTGCGGCGACCCGACCGCCGGCGGCTCCCCGGCCTCGCGGACACAGGCCGCCGTGCCGGGCGCGCAGCGGGCGACCGACCCGCCGACCCCGCCGGGGCCCTGGCACCGGGTCTTCCTCGACGACTTCACCGGCTCCCGGCTGAACACCGCGGACTGGGCCACCTGCTACGACTGGAACGACGGCGGCTGCACCAACGCCGGCAACCACGAGCTCCAGTGGTACCTGCCCGGCCAGGTGTCCGTCGGCAACGGGGACCTCGCCCTCACCGCCGACCGCCGGACCACCCACGGCACCGACGGCAAGACCTACCCGTGGACCTCCGGCATGGTCAGCACCGGCCGCGACCACTGGGACGGCGCACCGCGGCACACCTTCACCTACGGCTGGTTCGCCGCCGCCGTCAAGGTGCCGGTCGCGGCCGAGGGCATGTTCCCGGCGTTCTGGCTGATCCCCGCCGACGCCCGCGGCACCCCGCCCGAGATCGACATCGCCGAGTTCATCAACAGCGCCTCGCACGTCGACTCCAACCTGCACTGGCGGGCCCCCGACGGCAGCGACACCCACATCGGCAACCGCTACGGCCCGGCCGACTTCTCGGGCGGCTACCACGTCTTCGCGGTCGACTGGCAGCCCGACTCGGTCACCTGGTACGTCGACGGCGTCCAGCGCTTCAAGGTCACCGAACCGGCCGCGATCCCGCACGTGGCCATGGAACTGGTGATCAACCTGGCGGTCGGCTTCCAGACCGCGCCGCCGCCCGGCACCGACTCCGCCCGGCTGGACGTCGGCTGGGTCGCCGTCTGGCAGCGCTGACCCGCCCGAGGAGGTGGACCCGATGCAGGCCGAGGGCCCTGAACTGGACCGCGGAGTACCCGTGCTGATGGTGAAGGTCGGCCACTACCCGGACGCCTACGGCGCCTACGGCGCCGCCCGGTCGCTCGGCCGGGCCGGCGTGCCGGTGTACGCCATGGTGGAGGACGCGCTGACCCCGACCGCGCTCTCCCGCTACGTGCGGCGGGCCTTCGTCCGGCCCACCAGCGCGGGGGAACCGCCCGAGGCACTGGTGGCCGCCCTGCTGGCCGCCGGGAGGGCGATCGGCCGCCCCACCGTCGCGGTGCCCACCGACGACGAGGCCGCCGTGCTGCTCGCCGAGCACCGCTCCGAACTGGCCGGGCGGTTCCTGCTGCCACCGGTACCGGCGGACCTGCCGCGCCGGCTCGCCGACAAGGGCGGCCTGCACGAGCTCTGCCGCACGAACGGCGTGGCCACCCCGCGCGCCGCGACCCCGGCCGACCGGTCCGAACTCCTCGCCACGGCGCGGGAGTGGGGCTACCCGGTCGTCCTGAAGAACCTCGCCCCCTTCACCCGACAGGTGCGCCCCGCCGTCAGCCACACCACGGTCGTGCCCGACGAGCCGGCCCTGCTGGCCGCCTGCCCCTCGGACGGCCCGCTCTCGGTGCTGCTCCAGGAGTACGTCCCGCAGTCCTGCGCCGAGGACTGGATCACCCACCTCTGCTGCGGGTCCGGCGGCAAGCCGCTGGTCGTCTTCACCGGCGTCAAGGACCGCTCGTGGCCGCCGGAGAGCGGTGTCACCACCCGCGGCCACACCCGGCCGAACCCCGAACTCGCGGCGCTGGCCACCGACTTCTGCGAGGCCATCGGCTACTGCGGCAGCGCCGACCTGGACTGGCGCCTCGACCGGCGGGACGGCCGCTACAAGCTGCTGGACTTCAACCCCCGCAACGGCGCCCAGTTCCGCCTCTTCGAGACGGTGGACGGGGTCGACGTCGTCCGCGCCCTGCACCTCTGGCTGACCGGCCGCCCCGTCCCGGCCGGGCCGCAGCGGCCGCGACGCTTCCGGGCGGGCCGGCTCGACACCCTCTCCGCGCTGGCCGGTGCCTGGCAGGACCGCTGCCGCCCCTGGGGCCTGTGGGCGGAGCCCCACACCGAGCACGCCTGGTTCGCCGCGGACGACCCGGCCCCGGCGGTGGCGGCGCTGCTCCGCTTCGGCGTTCCCGCGCCGTACCGGATGCTGAGGTCCAGGATCGGCGGGTGAGCGGGGGCCCGGCGCCGCGCGGCGGGCCCCCGCCCGCCGTTCGTCCTACGCGTCCCGGTTGCTGCGGGCGGCGACGTGCCGGCCGATCCGGTTGGCCGCGAAGTGCGTCCCGCAGACGAAGCGCATCACCGGCCCGAAGGTGTTCGCGGCGGCCAGCCCGGTGAAGTACAGGCCCGGCACGGACGACTCCAGACCCGGGCCGAGCCGCGGCGCGCCCGCGGCCGTGGTGCGGATCGCCCGGCGCAGCCCCTCGTCGAGGACGGCGAGCCGGGCCACGTCCGCCCGGTAGCCGGTGGCGGCCAGCACGTGGTCGGCCTCCAGCAGTTCGGTCGGGCCCTCCAGGCTCAGCCGGACGGTGCCGTCCACCGCCTCGGCCGCCGCCAGCGGATGCCCGGTGAGCACCGGGAAGAGACCGTCCACCCGCTCCTCCAGCCACCAGGCACCGGCCGGGCCGAGCACCCGGCGGACCCGGAGGGCCCGCGCCTCGTCCGGCAGGAACCGGAACAGCCAGGGGATGTCGGCATACGCGCGCATGCCCCACCCCGGGCCGAGGTTGCTGGACGGCCGGGTCACCCGGGCGGTGAGCGGGCGGCTGGCCGGCAGGTCGGCGTCCGGCGGCTCGCCGAAGATCACCCGCGGGCCGCGGACCACCACGGTGGGGGAGGCCCCGGCCTCGTGCAGCAGGGCCGCGCTCTCCAGCGCCGACTGTCCGGCGCCCACCACGGCCACCCGCTGCCCGGCGAACTTCCGCAGGTCCGCGTGCTCGCTGGTGTGCGAGCACAGGCCCGTCCCGGCCAGTGCGGCGAGTTCGGGCGGCAGGTACGCGAAGGGCCGCAGACCGGTCGACATGACGACCGAACGGGCCGCCACCGACTCGCCGCCCTCCAGGGTCACCCGGAACCCGCCCGGTGCGCCCTCGACCCGCGCGACCTGCGTCCGTTCCAGCTCGGGCACCCGCTCCCGCTGGAACCACTCGCCGTACTCGACGAACTCGTCCAGCGGGATCGGGTAGGTGTCGCCGACCGTGCCGCGGCCGGCGCGGTGGCGGAAGTCGTTGAAGCCGTAACGGCCCGAGGGATCGGAGATGCAGGACGCCCGCGGTGTCGACTTCAGGAACATCCCCGCGGGCATGCCCTCGCGCCAGCCCGCCATCGGCTCGCCGAACGCCCGGAAGGACACGCCGGCGCCCCGCAGGTGCGCCGCTGTCGCCAGCCCGTACGGGCCGGCTCCGATCACGACGGCCTCGGGCTCGACCGTTCCCCGTCCCTGCATGAGTGGCCACCTCCGGTGTGGAACAACCCTCGTCCCAGCATGCGGCGGCCTCACCCGGTCGGCACCCTGGCAGGGTCAGAAACGCTGCGCCCGCGCGACCTTGGCGCTGGCTGCGTCGACCTTCTGGTCGCCGTGCGCGAGCACCGTGCGGCGCTCACCGGGGGCGACGTCCGAGGTGCCCACCACCACCGTCTCCACAGTGGCGCCGGAGGAGTCCACGAAGTCCACCTGGACGGCGTAGCTCGCCTTCTGAGAGGTCGAGTTGGTGATCGTGACGGTGGCCGCCGGGAAGCCGTCCGTGGCGGTGGTGGGCACCCCGGTCAGCACCACGTCGCCGATCGCGTTGCCGGTGCCGGCGACCCCGCTCAGGGCGGCGCTGGCGCTCTGCCGGGCCTTCGAGATCTGCGCGGAGACCGAGGACTCGAAAGCGGCGGCCCGGGACTCCACCGAGGCCGCCGCGGCCGAGGCGGAGGCGGCCCGGGCGAGGGCCGCCTCGGAGATCAGCGCGGCCGCGCGAGTTCGGAAG
>NZ_JBEYFP010000540.1:0-4099 GCF_040634455.1 Kitasatospora sp. NPDC007106 | reverse complement strand
CGGGGCGGCGCTGCGGCCGCTCGGCGCGGGCACCGCCGGCCTGGAGCCGATGTTCTTCCTGATGGTGCTGGCCGGCCGGGTGCTCGGGCCCGGCTTCGGCTTCGTGCTCGGCGCGGTGTCGATGTTCGCCTCGGCGCTGCTCACCGGCGGGGTCGGCCCCTGGCTGCCGTTCCAGATGCTCGCCATGGGCTGGGTCTGCCTCGGCGCCGGGCTGCTGCCGGGCTCGGACGGGCTCCGCGGCCGAGGCGAGCACCTGCTGCTCGCCGGGTACGGGGCACTGGCCGCGGTCGCCTACGGCACGGTGATGAACCTGCAGGGCTGGCCGTACATCGCCGGGCAGGCGAGCTCGATCGCCTTCGTCCCCGGCGACCCGCTCTCGGCGAACCTGCCGCGCTTCGCCCTCTACTGCCTGACCACCTCGCTCGGCTGGGACCTGCCCCGGGCCGCGCTCACCGCGGTGCTCTGCCTGACGGTGGGCGGCCCGGTGCTGCGGGCACTGCGGCGCACCACCCGCCGGGCCGCGTTCGGCGCGCCGGTGGCCTTCGCACCGCCGGCCGGGGCGCCCGCGGCAGCGGACGCCGACGAGCCCGCCGAGCAGCACTGAGGGGGTACGGCCGGCGGCCGTACCCCCTCACCGTTCGGATCCCGTCAGGCCTTCGGCCCGGCGGACTGCACCACCTCGAAGGACCACAGCACCGAGTCGCTGGCGGCGGGCCGCTTCGGCGCCTCGCCACCCTCGGCCGGCGGCCCCTGGCGGTGCGCGGCCTGCATCGGCCCCTCCATCCAGGCCTTGAACGCCTCCTCGCTGGCCCACCGGGTGTACACCAGGTACTGGTCGGTGCCCTCGACCGGGCGCAGCAGCTCGAACCACTCGAAGCCGTCGGAGTTCTCCACGGCCCCGGCGCGGGCGGCGAACCGCTTCTCCAGGGTCTCCCGCATCTCGGCCGGCACGGTCAGCACGTTGATCTTCACTACGGACATGCCTCCCATCCTGCACCACCTCACACCCGGACGGCGGTCAGGCCCCGGCGCGTCCGGAGAGGACGAGCGCCCAGCCGAGGCAGCCGAACGCCGCGGTGTTCAGCACCGCCCGGACGGTGTTCCAGCGCACCCAGGTCTGCTCGAACGCCGCCCGGACGGCGGCCGGGTCGGTGAGCGAGCCGGGTTCACCGGCCGCGGCGAGCCGGTCGTTGAGCGGCACGTTGACCGCCATGGTGACCACCAGCACCACCAGGTAGAGCAGCGCGGCCGCGGCGATCCAGGGCAGCGCCGGCCGTCCGCCGCCGCCGAGGTGGAGGGCGCCGGCCGCGACGGTGAGCAGCAGGGCGCCGACGAACGCGGCGGCGAACCAGCCGTTGAGGATGGCGGTGTTGATCCGCTGCATCGCCTCGACGAAGGTGCTGTCGCCGCTGCGCCCGAGGCCCGGCATCACCGAGCAGGCGAACGCGTAGAAGAGGCCCGCCATCAGTCCCGTCGCGACGGTGGCCGCGAGCAGCAGTGCCGTTGCCATGGGTCGCACCTCCGATTCCCCCCGGATCCGTGTCATGCCGTCAAGTCAACCGGCGCCCCGCCCCCCTGCCCATGGCCGAGCCGCTCACCCGCATACGCACGCGTCCAAGCGAACCCCGGGGGCAGGGCAGTTCCTCAGGGGCAAGCCACCGGGGTCGGCCCTGATCGCCGGTACGACCACCCCCGAACTTCGCAGTTCCCCGCGCCCCCGGTGCTGCCGCTCCTAGGCTGGCCGCATGGACGCAGTCGACGGACTCGCCGGGCTGCTCGCCGCGCCACGGGCGCAGGGGGCGTTCCTGCTGCGCTCGGTGCTGGCGCCGCCGTTCGCGGTGGCGGTGCGCGACGAGGCTCCGCTGACGGTGGTCAGCCTGGTGTGCGGCACGGCCTGGATCGTCCCCGCGGCCGGCGGTCCGGTCGCGCTGGCGCCGGGCGACCTGGCGATCGTCCGCGGCCCGGAGCCGTACACGGTGGCGGACCGGCCGGACACGCCGGTGCGGGTGGTGATCCACCCGGGGCAGGTGTCCACCGATCCGCAGGGCGCCCCGCTGTGCGAGGAGATGGACCTCGGCGGGCGGTCCTGGGGCGAGCGCACGGACGGTGCGACGGTGCTGCTGACCGGCACGTACCAGCTGCGCGGGGAGGTGAACGGGCGGCTGCTGCGGGCGCTGCCGCCGGTCGCGGTGGTGCCCGCGGACGCCTGGTCATCGCCGTTGCCGGCACTGCTCGGCGAGGAGATGGACCGGGACGCGCCGGGCCAGGAGGTGGTCCTCGACCGGCTGCTGGACCTGCTGCTGATCACGGCGCTGCGCGAGTGGTTCGCCCGCCCGGAGGCGGCCCCGCCGCGCTGGTACCGGGCGTACGCGGACCCGGTGGTGGGGCGGGCGCTGCGGCTGGTGCACCGGCGGCCGGCCGAGCCGTGGACGGTGGCCTCGCTGGCGGCGGAGGCGGGGGTGTCCCGGGCGGCGCTGGCGCGGCGCTTCACCGAGCTGGTCGGCGAGCCGCCGATGGCGTACCTGACGGGGTGGCGGCTGGACCTGGCGGCGGACCTGCTGCGCGAGCCGGACGCGACGCTCGCCGCGGTGGCCCGCCGGGTCGGCTACGGCAGTCCGTTCGCGCTGAGCAGCGCCTTCAAGCGGGTGCGCGGGGTGAGTCCGCGGGAGCACCGCGCGGGCTGATCCGGCCGCCGCGGCCGGGGGAAAACCGTTCGCAGCCGGGCCGCCGCGCGGCCTACCGTGCCCGGATGACCCTGGAGATCGCACCCGGCGCCGACCGGGACACCTGGCTGCCCGCCCATCTGCAGCGCCTCGCCGCCCGCTACCGCGCGGCGGGGCTGTCCGCCGCGGCCGCCGAGGGGCTGGCCGAGCAGCAGCGCGCACTGGCCGGGACGTGGACGGTCGCGGACGTTCGGACGGACGGCCGGACGGTCGGCTGCGTCGCGGTGGGGGTGGCCGACCGGGACGGCGCCCCGGTGGGGCGGATCGGCGAGGTGTGGACGGAACCGGGGCACGGGCGGCTGCGCCCGGCGGCCCTGGAGTGGGCCGAGCGGTGGTGCGCCGAGCGCGGCGCGGCGCGGGTGGAGGCGCGGGTGACGGGCTCGGACCCGCTCTTCGACGGGTACGCGGTACGCGGCCAGAACCGGATGAAGGAGCTGACCGCGGCGTCGGTGGAGCAGGGCGCCGTGACGGCCCGTCCGATGACGGCCGAGGAGTACCCGGCCTGGCGGGCGCAGCAGGAGGACGCGTACGTGTTCGACATGCTCCGCGCCGGTTCGCACACGGAGCAGGAGGCCCGGGCCAAGTCGGCGGCGGACTTCGCGCGGATGCTGCCCGAGGACATGGCCACGCCCGGCCAGGCCCTGCTGGTGCTGGAGGCCGAGGGGCGGACGGTCGGCACCGGCTGGCTGCACCACGGGTTCCTGCCGGGCGTCACCTTCGGCTGTTCGCTGGACGTGCTCCCCGAGGAACGCGGGCGGGGCTTCGGCCGGGCCGCGATGGCGGCCGGCGAGCGGGCGGTCCTGGCGGCCGGCGACGGCGCGCTGATGCTCAACGTGTTCGGCGGCAACACCGTGGCGATGAACCTGTACACCACCGCGGGGTACCGGGTGCTGGAGGAGAGCCGCTCGCGGGACGTCAGCGGCGGCGGGGCGTAGCGGTGGCGCACCGCGGGGACGGCGGGACGTCACCGACCGTTCATCCCGGCCGTTTCACCATCAAATAGGACAAGGCCGCCGTCCGTCACAGGACCTCCCTGTCCTACCCGTGCAACCTCCTGCATAATCGGGCGCGTTCGTCACACCGACCGAGGAGGACCGGCCGATGCCGGGAGAGCTCTGCCCGCTGTGCGGCACGGTCCGGACGGCCGTCGGCTGCGCGTGCGCCTCCTCGTCCCCGGATGTCACCGAGACGGCCGTGCTGCCGCATCTGGAGGGTCCGCCGCTGGTCAGACCCTACGTCGCGGCGGGCGGCGGCCACGGCCGGCCGTACGCCGGGCCCGGCCCGGACCCGTTCGCGACGACCCTGCTGCCGCCCGCCCCGCCCGCCGCGCACCCCGCCGCTCCCCCGCCGCCGGGCGGTGGGGCGGGCGGCGGGGG
>NZ_JBEYFP010000539.1:0-4102 GCF_040634455.1 Kitasatospora sp. NPDC007106 | reverse complement strand
ACCGGGGTCCACGGGATCAGGAGGGTGTCGTGCAGGTCTTCATCGGTTACGCGAGTGCGCACGGTTCGACGCGGCGGGTGGCCGAGCGGATCGCCGGCCGGTTGCAGGCCTGCGGCCACGGCACGGTCCTCCGCGCGCTGGACCGGTCCTCGGACCTGCCGGACTGCGACGCCGCCGTCCTGGGCAGCGCCGTCCACGACGGCAGGTGGCTGCCGGAGGCCGTCGGGTTCGTCCGGCGGAATGCCGATGCGCTCGCCGAGCGGCCGCTCCGGCTGTTCGGTGTGAGCCTGGTCGGGCAGCGGAGCAGTGCCTTCCCGCCGGTCGTGGCGCGGTGCCTGCGGCGGCTCAAGTCGCGCTCCGCCCCGGAGTTGCCCGCTGCTCTCCTGGCCGCGGTCGCACCCGGCGGCCGGCACGACTTCGCGGGCGCGGTCGCGCCGGAGCACTGGCCGGCGACCGGTCGGCTGGTCTTCCGGCTGATGGGCGGCCGGTACGGCGAGCACACGGACTGGGACGAGGTGGACGCGTGGGCGGCGGCCGTCGCGGCGGAGCTCCGGGGCCCGGCGGGCGGCTGAGGGCGGGCGGCTGAGGGCGGTCAGTCCGGGAGGCGGACGGCCAGGGCGGGCCTGATCCGTGCGGCGCGCCGGGCCGGGCCCGCGGCGGCGAGCAAGGAGGCGGCGAGGGTGAGGGCGGCGAGGACCGCGATCTGCGCCCATTCGACGGGGAAGCCGCCGTCGAGACCGGTGAAGGCGGAGCTCTTCTGGTACATCAGCCAGGTGGTGAGGACGCCGAGGGCCGCGCCGAGCAGGGTGCCTTCGAGGGCGACGAGTCCGCTCTCCCACAGGAAGGACCGTTCGACGGTGCGGGCCTGGCAGCCGAGGGCGCGCAGCACGCCGATGGTGCGGCGGCGTTCGCGGACGGCGCGGACCATGACGACGCCGAGCCCGGTGATGCCGATCAGCAGGCCGAGGGCGAGGAAGCCCTGCATGAGCCGGAAGAAGGCGGTGTTGGCGGCGAACAGCCGGTGCACGTCGGCGGCGATCGGCGTGGCGACCAGGCTCGCGGAGAGGTGGCTGCCCTGCAATTGGCCGGCCAGGTCCTCCGGGGAGGTGCCGGGGGTGGTGCGGATCAGGGCGGCGGCGGTCTGTGCCTGCGGGCCGAACTGGGTCCGGACGGCCTGCTCACCCATCACCAGCGGGTAGACGGTGGCGCTGCTCCCGGTGCCGGGGTAGAAGGCGAGGCCGCTGGTCAGGACGCCGGCGATGGTCTTCGGCTCGGCGCGGCCGGTGACCGGGTCGGTGAGGGTGAGGGTGTCGCCGGGGGCGTAGAACCGACCGCTGGGGCCGCCGGTGTGGCCGAAGAAGTTGTCCAGGACGACGTAGTCGGGGTGGGTGGCGAGGGCGTCCCAGACGGCCTTGTCGTCGGGCAGGCCGGGCAGGCGGTCGCGGAAGGCGATGCCGCTGGTCGCGCCGTCGGGCACCCCGACGACGGCGGTTTCGAGCGACTCGGTGGTGCGGTGGCCGGGGTCGGTGGCCTGTCCGCGGGCCTGCAGCAGCGGGGCGACGGCCTCGATCTGCCGGGCGAGCGGTCCGGTGCGCAGGCCGGTCAGCGGGCTCGGTCCTCCGGCCTGCGGGTTGTAGTCCACGCGGAGGGTGTAGCCGGCGGTGGCGTCGGCGGCGGCCTGGTCGATGCTGGCGTTCATGATGCCGCTGATCTCGGTGAGCAGCACCAGGACGAGCACGATCAGGGTGTACATCACCATGGTCGATCCGGTGCGGAACCGTTTGGCCAGCGGGTACGCGGCGGCGAGCCGGGTGGCGATGCCCTGTTGGGTGGGGCGGTTCATCAGGCGCCGCAGCGGTCGCAGCACGGCGTGCTGGTTCTCGCTGACCAGGACGACGGCGGAGAAGGCGGCCAGGGTGCCGAGGATGACGTAGACGGCCATCGACGGGGTGTCGAAGACTCGGGGGCGGATCACGCTCGCCGCCAGCGTCCACAGCAGGACGAGCGCGGCCGCGATGCTGGTGGCCGCCCGGCGCGGCATCACCCTGGACGCGGCGGGCACCGCGAACGCGACGGCCAGCGCGGGCAGCAGGTAGGTCTGTTCGGCCTGGCTCCGGGCGAGGGCCGGGACGGCGGCCAGTGCGCAGAGCAGGCTCAGGGCGGTGGAGACGGCGACCCGGCGGCGGCGCGGCCGGCGGCCGGACTCGACCGGCAGGTCCCGCACGGCGGCGATGACGTTGAAGCGGCTGATCCGTGCACTGGTGGCGACGATCGCGGCCAGGGCGATCACCAGGCCGAGGGCTGCGCCGTTGACCAGGCTGGTCGGGGTGACGGCGAAGGCGATGTCGAGGCCGCTGCCGTCCACCGACCAGCTGCGGAAGATCTGGGCGGCGGCCACGGCGACGCCCCAGCCGACGGCGATGCCGATGGCCACGCCGGGCAGCGCGGCGGCCAGTGCGTAGAGGGCCCCTTCGATGCTGAACGAGCCGATCAGGTGAGCCCGTTTGAGTCCGACCGCGCGGAGCATGCCCAGCTGGGTCTTCCGCTCCTCGGCGAGCATCACGAAGATGTTCACGAGCAGCAGGGCGCCGGCGATGATGCTGAAGCTGCCGATCATCAGGAAGAGCGCGCCCAGGGCGTCGCCCGTCGCGGCGGCCTGGTCGAGGACGGTGTGCTTGGGGGTGTCGACGGCGGCCCGGCCGGCGTCCGGACCGAGCGCACTGCGGATCTCGGCGGTGACGGGGCCGGTGAGCCTCTCGCCCGTCTCGACACCGCCGCGGTTGGACACCAGGGTCACCGAGTACGTCCGGCCGGCACCGGGCGCGTCCAGCGTGCCGGGCGGCAGGAAGGCGTTGCGGTTGACCCGACCGCCGAGTCCGGCGCCCGCGAGGCCCTGCTGCGGGACGACCCGGGCCACCGTGAACTCGACGGCGTGCCCGCTCAGGTACAGCGTGACGGGACGGCCGGGGCCGGTCTTCAGCGAGCGGGCGAGGGGTTCGTTGAGGACGACCTGGCCGGGGGCCGGTGCCGGTCCGGCGAGCCCGGAGGGTCCGCCGGCGGCGCCGAACCGTCCGGCGGCGTCGAAGTCTAGCTGCCAGGCGAGCACCCGGGGTTCGGCAACGGGCTGTGCGGCGTGGGTGTTGACCGCTGCGGCCTGCGCGACCTCGGCGGTGAGCACACCGTCGACGTGGGGATCGGCGGCCAGTGGCTGCAGCCGGTCGGCGATCGCGCGCCCCGCCGCCGGGTCGGTGCTGACGATCCGTTCGTCCACCGGGCCGAGGGTGCGGTAGGCCTCCTGGCGGACCGAGAAGTTCAGGGTGTCCCCGACGACGAGGGCACCGACGATGATCGCGGTACCGAGGACGGAGCCGGTGACGACCAGGGCCGCCTCCGTCCGGCGCCGGGCGACCTGCCGCAGCGCCAGGCGCCGCACCACGGGCTTGCGGACGGCGACGAGCAGCAGCGTCAGCAGGGCGGCCCCGAGGACCCCGAGGAGCGGGAGGAGGAGGTTCGGGTACATGGTCAGCCCGCCGTCTGCAGCTCGGGTTGGCGGGTGTCGGAGACGAGCCGCCCGTCGCGCATCCGGATGACGCGGGGCAGCCGGGCGCCGATGGTCTCGTCGTGGGTGACCAGCACGATGGTCTGGCCCTCGTCGCGGTTGAGGGTGTGCAGCAGGTCCATCACCTGGGCGGCCATGGTGCTGTCCAGGTTGCCGGTGGGTTCGTCCGCCCAGACCACGGCGGGCCGGGCGACCAGGGCACGGGCGATGGTCACGCGTTGCTGTTCGCCGCCGGAGAGTTCGTTGGGCCGGTGGGTCGTCCGGTGGCCGAGGCCGACGCGTTCCAGCATGGCTTCGGCCCGGGCACGGGCCTCGCGCGGTGCGGTGCCGGTGAGCAGCAGCGGGAGTTCGACGTTCTCGGCGGCGGAGAAGACCGGGATCAGGTTGAAGGCCTGGAAGACGAAGCCCATCGCGCGGGCGCGGTGCTCGGTGCGTTCGGCGTCCGACATGGCGAGATCGGCATCTTCAACCGCTCGCACTACGAGGAGGTCCTCGTCGTCCGGGTCCACCCGGAGAACCTGGAACGGCAGCGGCTGCCCGAGG
>NZ_JBEYFP010000538.1:0-4111 GCF_040634455.1 Kitasatospora sp. NPDC007106 | reverse complement strand
CCCGGCTCCAGCGCGGCGAGTTCCCCGAGGACGTCCTCAAGGCGTTCGAGCACCGGGAGGCCGGCGCGGCCACCGAGTTCCGCGCCGCGCGGGAGGCCGTGCTGCGCACCGTGCTGGACGCGGTCGACAACGAGGAGGGCATGCGCGAGTCCGCCCAGCGGGCCTTCGTCAACATCGCCCGCCGCGTCCAGGCGATCGTCCACCGGCAGGCCCAGGACCTGCGCACCATGGAGGACCGGCACGGCAACGACCCGGCCGTCCTCGACGACCTGCTGCTGCTCGACCACGGCAACGCGCTGATCGGCCGCCTCGCGGACAGCATCGCCGTCCTCGGCGGCGCCCGGCCCGGCCGCCAGTGGAGCCGGGCGGTGCCGCTGTACTCGGTGCTCCGCGGCGGCATCTCCCGGATCCTCGACTACCGCCGCGTCGAACTGCACCCGGTCTCCGAGGTCGCCGTGGTCGGCGCCGCGGTGGAACCGCTCATCCACGCGCTCGCCGAGCTGCTGGACAACGCCACCCGCTACTCGCCGCCGCACACCAGAGTGCACCTGTCCGCCGCCGAGGTGCAGGCCGGGATAGCGATCGAGATCGAGGACGGCGGCCTCAGCCTCAGCGAGGAGGGCCGGGCCCGCGCCGAGCGCATGCTCCGGGACGCACAGGCCGGCATCGACCTCAACGACCTCGGCGAGACCCCCCGGCTCGGCCTGGCCGTGGTCGGCCGGCTCGCCCAGGCGTACGGCTTCCAGGTCTCGCTGCGCCCGTCCGCCTACGGCGGGGTGCGCGCGGTGCTGATCGTGCCGCAGCAGCTGATCACCACGGCCCCCGCCACCGGCCGGGCGCACGGCATCGGCGCCGCCGCCGGCCTCCGGCCGGTCCCGGGCGCGATCCCGCAGCCCGCCTCCGAGCCCCGGCCGTACGGCCGGACGACGGCGGGCGCGTTCTCCACCGGCCAGTCGTTCGGGTCGAACGCGGGGATCCTCGCGGAGTCGGGCCGTACGGACAACGAGATTCCGGTGGTGGCCGAGCGTGCCCCGAACGGGTTGCCGCAGCGCCGCCGCCACGCCAGGCCCTCCCGGCCGGGCCCGGAGGTCTCCCGGGTCCCCGAGCCGGCCCAGGCACCGGTGCAGCCCGGCATGTGGCTGGCCGCGTTCCACGAGGGGGTGAACGGCCACACGCCGTCCACCGGTACGGCCGGCCCCACCAGTGAAGAGTCGGCAGGGAAGGGCGAGCAGTGATTCAGCAGCGCAGCAACATGGACTGGATGCTCAAGGAGCTGGCGAACGGCGTCCCGCACACCCGCCACATCATCGTGCTGTCGGCGGACGGCCTGCGGATGGCGCAGTACGGCACCGACCCGGACACCGCCGACCGCCTGGCCGCCGCCTGCGCCGGCCTGCAGAGCCTGGCCACCGCAGTGGGGCACGAGTTCCCGCACGGCGACGGCCGGATGCGGCTGGTGGTGATCGAGGTGAGCGGCGGCTTCTTCTACCTGATGTCCGCCGGCGCCCGGG
Organism: Kitasatospora sp. NPDC007106; assembly: GCF_040634455.1. Lineage (NCBI taxonomy): Bacteria > Bacillati > Actinomycetota > Actinomycetes > Kitasatosporales > Streptomycetaceae > Kitasatospora > Kitasatospora sp. NPDC007106. Next base: position 2,600 of record NZ_JBEYFP010000538.1, on the reverse strand, counting down.
CCTACCTGGCGGTGCTCGCCGACGAGGGCGTCGACGCGGGCCTGATGGGCCAGCGGATGCGCGATCTCGTCGCCAGGATCGGCGAGCATCTCAGTACACCGCCCCGCAACGGCGAGCAGGTCGCATGAGTGCAGGCGACCAGGACTGGGACGAGGGCATCCCCGAACGTCTCTATGTGATCACGCGAGGCCGCAGCGGCCTGGCCGAGCAGGCCACGTTCGACCTGGTCACCCTGATCGTCTCCCGCGCGGAACCGGCGCCCACCATGCAGCCGGAACTTGCGGCGATCCTGCGGATCTGCGGTTCGCCGCTCTCCGTGGCCGAGATCTCCGCCTACCTCGGGCTGCCGACCAGCGCGGTCACCGTGCTGCTGGCAGACCTCCTCGCCGACGGACGGATCGAGGCGCGCTCCCCCGTCCCGCAGGCGATCCTCCCCGACCGCGCCCTGCTGGAGGCGGTGATCCATGGACTACAGAGGCTCTGACACGCTCGCCGGGCCGGCGAGCGCGGACCTGCTGCCCGACTCGGCCACCATGGCGGTCAAGGTGGTGATCGTCGGCGGCTTCGGCGTCGGCAAGACCACCCTCGTCGGATCGGTGAGCGAGATCCGGCCGCTGACCACCGAGGAGACGATGACCCAGGCCGGCGCGGGCGTCGACGACCTGGCCGGGATCGAGCGCAAGACCTCCACCACGGTGGCGATGGACTTCGGCCGGATCAGCATCACCGACGAACTGGTGCTGTACGTCTTCGGCACGCCCGGCCAGGAGCGCTTCTGGTTCCTCTGGAACGGGCTGTTCGAAGGCGCGCTCGGCGCGGTCGTGCTGGTCGACACCCGGCGCCTGGAGGTGAGCTTCGACGTGATCGGGCGGCTGGAGGACCGCGGCGTGCCGTTCGTCGTGGCCGTCAACTCCTTCCCGGAGTCCCCCGGTTACCCCACCGAGGACCTGCGGGCCGCGCTCGACCTGGACCCCGGGGTGCCGATCGTCGCCTGCGACGCCCGGACCCGCGAGTCCAGCAAGGACGTCCTGCTCACGCTGATGCACTACCTGTACGGCCTCTCCGCCCGGGCGGCCCGGTGACCCGGCCACCCGGCTGACACTCCGCCGCCCGGCCCCGCACCGCCCGTCCCCGGACCGCACCGCACTGCACTGCACCGCCCGTCCCCGACGAACCGCCACCCGCGACGACCCCGGAGCCATCGTGACCTCGCCGTTCCCCGAGAACACCTCCGCCACCCCGCCGCCCGGGTGCCCCGCCCACGGGCTCGGCCCCGACGGTCTGCGCCGCCTCTACGGCCCCGAGGCCGAGGCCGACCCGGCCGGCCTGTACGAGAAGCTGCGCGCCGAGCACGGCGAGGTGGCCCCCGTGCTGCTGCACGGCGACATCCCCGCCTGGCTGGTCCTCGGGCACTCGGCGAACCTCGCCGCGATGCGCACCCCGTCCCGGTTCTCCCGGGACTCCCGCCGCTGGACGGCCTTCCGCGACGGCCTGGTCACCCCGGAGTCCCCGCTGATGCCGGTGATCGCCTGGCAGCCGCTCTGCGTGTTCGCCGACGGTGAGGAGCACCGTCGGCTGCGCGGCGCGGTGACGGACGGCCTGAACCGCTTCGACCGGCGCGGGATCCGCCGCTACGTCACCCGCTTCGCCGACCAGCTGATCGAGGAGTTCGGCGCGTCCGGCCGGGCCGAACTGGTCTCCCAGTTCGCCGAACACCTGCCGATGCTGGTGATGACGCAGCTGGTCGGCATGCCCGAGGAGTACGGACCGCGGCTGGTCGAGGCCGCCCGCGACCTCATGAAGGGCACCGAGACGGCGATCGCGAGCAACGACTACGTGGTGGCGACGCTGCGCCGGATGATGGAGCGCAAGCGGGAGGCGCCCGGTGCCGACCTGGTGAGCTGGCTGATGCAGCACGAGGCCGGGCTCACCGACGACGAGGTGCTGGAGCACCTGCGGGTGGTGCTGCTCGCGGCGAACGAGACCACCGTCAACCTGATCGCGGACGGGCTGAAGATGGTCCTCACCGACCGGCGGTTCCGCGCCCACCTGTCCGGCGGCCAGATGACGCTGCCCGACGCCCTGGACCAGGTGCTCTGGGACTCCCCGCCGATGCTGCTGGTCGCGGGCCGCTGGGCCACCGGCGACACCGAGCTCGGCGGGCAGCAGATCAAGGCCGGCGACATGCTCCTGCTCGGCCTCGCGGCCGGCAACGCCGACCCGGCCGTCCGCCCGGACCTGTCGACGCCGCTCTTCGGCAACCGCTCCCACCTGGCCTTCGGCAGCGGACCGCACGAGTGCCCGGGCCAGGACATCGGCCGGGCCATCGCGGAGACCGGCATCGACATCCTGCTGACCCGCCTGCCGGACCTCCGACTCGCCGTCCCCGAAGCCGAGTTGACCTGGACCTCGGCCTGGATCTCCCGGCACCTGGTCGAGCTACCGGTGAGCTTCTCCCCGCGCACGGCCGAGTCCGCGCCGACGGCCGCCGCCCCGCCGGTCGTACCGGCGACACCGACCGTCCCGGCACCGGCCTCACCCGCCGCACCGGCCGCAGCCCCTGCTCCGGAGTCGGTCGCCGCGGTGGTGCCGCGCCAGCG
>NZ_JBEYFP010000537.1:0-4114 GCF_040634455.1 Kitasatospora sp. NPDC007106 | reverse complement strand
AGTGGTGTCTGGAGTTCTGTCGTGTGCTCTTCCGAGCCGCCGTCGTCCCCGGATACGCCCCCCGAGGCTCCCGTCCGGCCGGACGGCACCGACAGGGCGGAGGTGGCAGCACATGGCGGAGGCGGACTCCGCACCATCGCCGACGCCGTCCTCGCCGACCTGCTGCCCACCGACGGCGTCACCGACGACACCGCCCTCGTCATCGTCCGCCTGTAATCCCTGCCAGCCGGCCGTACGGACCAACACGAGTGAGGCTGCAGCCAGGGTGTCGGCACGAGTCCCGGAGCCGAGTTGCCGGGGTGGTGCCCCGATCTGTGTCTCGGCCGAGGGCGCCACCATGGCGGCCCGGCACCCGCAAGACGCTCCTGCCGATGCCGGACCGGGCCCACCGAGAGCGACACCGTCCTCAAACATCCGGCACCGGCCGACCCGGTCCGGCCAGCGGCTCGCCGACGACGCGAAGCGGCCCACCGTTCGCGGAACCGGCCGGTACGGGTCGGCGTCTGTCCGTGCATCCGCAAGATCGACTCCGCTGGAGGATGCGCCCATGAGCGGTACGGCCGCCCGTTACCTCTACCTCACCCGCCACGGCGAGGCCTCCCCCGACGAGAGCCGCCTGACGGACGCAGGCCGCCGCCAGGCCGCCCTCCTCGGGCAACGGCTGCGCGGGGTACCGCTGGCCGCGATCCACCACGGGCCCCTCGCCCGCGCCGAACAGACCGCCCGGCTGATCGCCGAACAGCTCGACAACATCCCCCGCCACCTCTCCCCAGCCGCCGGCGACTACCTTCCCTACCTCCCCGCACATGAGGAACTGCCGCCGGAGGCAGCCGACACCTGGACCGGGTTCCTGAACCGGTTCACCGCTCAGGAACGCGAGCAGGGCCCCGCGCTCGCGGCAGCAGCCCTCGCGGACTTCACCGGCCCCGTCCCCGGCGACGAACCACGCCACGAACTCGTCGTCACCCACAACTTCCTCACCGGCTGGCTCGTCCGGGCCGCCCTCTCCGCCCCGGAATGGCAGTGGCTGGGCATCAACCACGCCAACGCCGCACTGACCGTCATCCGCTACACCCCCGACCGGCCCCCGGCCCTCCTCCTCTTCAACGACACCGGCCACCTCACCCCCGACCTCCGCTGGACCGGCTTCCCACCCGAACTCCACATCTGAACCCTGCCGATGAGCAACGACGGCGCCCCCGCGGTCCTCGATGTCCGGCCGCCCCGCCCGAGGGTGACACCCGAGGCTCCGGCACTGGCTTGCGGGCGTTCAATTGCCGGGATGGCCCGGGATCCGGCGGCGATCAGGGTGATGCCGTCGCGCTCGTCACCGAGGTCGTGGGCGAGTCGGGGCACAGAACCGTCTCGGCCTGCCTTCTCGTCACGGGCCAGACCTCCCAGCTCCCCTGACACCCTGTCCGCGGCCTGAGGCACGGAGGCGATGGGAGGCGGGACGAAAGTTCAGAGCACCGCGTCACCGTTCAACCGTGTCCGCCGAGAGCGCCGAGAGCGCCGACCCACCGCCCTCCACGTGCGGCGTGCGGGGGAAACCAGGACGTTGCGAAGTGCGCGGCGCGCCGGGTGCCGGGGGCGGGGTGCCGGGTAGCGGGCGCTGGTGCCCGTCCACGCGGTGAGGGCCGTGCGGAACTGGTCGAGGAGCAGGGCGAAGCGGCGGGTGTCCAGGACCAGGCCTGGGTAGTTGGTGGTGGCGGTGCCGGCTTCGGGGAGTGGCTCGGCGGGGAAGCCGCGCCTGACGGCCGAGTACAGCCACCGGAAGCGCCGTTCCTCCGCCTCGAGCCGCTCGCTCACCTCCCGGCGCGCCTGCTCCAGCGAGAGCCCGTCGTCGGCCATCCGGGCGGCCACCGCGTTGAAGGTCTCGCCCTCGCCGGTGCCGCCCGCGAGGTCGTTCGTGAGGATCCCGCAGGTCGAGAAGGCGTCGAGGAGGTCGTGGACCACGGGGTCGGTCCAGTGCGGTGTGATGCACTGGCCGGCGAGTTCGCACCACATGGCGGCCAGCAGCATCCCGCCGTCGGCCGGCCGGAGCAGCAGGTACTCGCGCAGCGTTGGTGTCCGTCCCGGCCGCAGGTAGTGCATCAGCTTGTCGCGCGCCGCGACGATCCAGGTGTCCAGCTGCTCGCGGTAGCGCTGCCACCAGTGGTCGGGCATGGCCGCTCGGGTCTGCCGGACCAGCTCCGCCAGCGCGTGGACGACGGGGTGCTCGTAGGGTGCGGGCCACTCGCTCCCGGCGCCGACGCGCCGCAGCGAGTGGGTGAGTCGCTCGATCGCGTCCGGCGGGGCATCGGCACCGAGGCCTCCGTCCAGCAGGTCGTCGGTGGTCCACGTCCACAGAGCCCACCGCACGGCCAGGCGCAGCGGGAGCCCTCCGGCGGTCGGCCACGCCTTGAGGCACAGGTCCACGTAACCGTGCGCGAGGTACGCCTCGGGGGCCGGGTGCAGGCCGTACTGTCGCAGGAAACCGAGCGCGTCGGCGGTCAGGTCGGCGCGTAAGGCCACCCGCGGCTGCAGCCCGGGCCGGTGGAAATCGGTCAACGGTCGGAACTCCTCGTGCAAAGGGATCCGCGCCGGCCGGGCTTTCTCGCCGGCCGGCGCGAGGGGCATGAGCCGTCTCACGCGCCGACAGACCAACGACCGTCCGGCCGCACCGGTGCGTTTCCGCACCACGCCGCAGGGCTCGGCGCAGGAAGCGAGGTGCACACCGAGAGCCGCACAGGCCGAACGCTCCACCTCCCCCGGTGCTCGACCGCCGCGAGGCCGCTGACATGCGACAGGCCCGGCCCCTCCACGAGGAGGAAGGCCGGGCCCGACCGGATGCGAACGCCGCCACCACGGTGAACGCGATCGTCGAGGCCGGGTTCCGGTCCCGGCCGGGGATCACGAGCGTCAGGTGGAAGGCTCCGCCCGTGGGATCGGCCGCGTCCGCCAGCGCCACACCCTGCTTGTCCGCCCTCCGACCGGCCGCCGGGCCGCGCCGCCCGCAACGCCCGAGGCATCCGCTCCGGTGACCACCGGCTCACGGTCCCGCTCCCCCGCACCACCGGTGGACGAGGCGGAGACGGAATCCGAGGACGGCAGCACCGGCGCAGCCCCGAAGGCTCCCGTGACGGGGCAGAGGAGTCGGGCCAGCTGGACCATGTCCGGAATCGGGCGACGGGCCGCGGCCTCCGGCAGCGCCGTGCGGATGCCGCTGCCGGATTCGGCTGCCAGGAGGGAGGCCGGCTCGGCGACGTCGCCGACCTGCCGGGTGAGGACCGCGATGCGCAGGATCTCTTCAGCAGCACCGCGGTTGCGGGGGCGCAGCAGCGCGAGGAGCTGCGCCAGGTCCCCGACGGGGCGTGCGGCGGCCGCCCTGTGGAGGGCCGGGACGAGTGCGGGAGCACGGTCGGAGTCCAAGTGGCCCAGAAAATCGGCAACTTCGTCGTAGGGGCGGTTCGCTGCGGCGTCCATCATCGCGGCCACCAGGTCCCGGGCGTGCGGGTCCGCGGCCGGCGTGGTTGCGTCCGGGGCGACTGTGGGCTGCTCGGCGGCGCCACTCAGACTTCCCGTCAGCAACAGTCCGAACACGCTCGCAGCAGACCGGCCGGTTCCGGTGCTGCTTGCACCACCTGCTGCGCCCAGCCGCGCCGGCAGAGGCCCCACGCCGAAGCACGGGAGGGATGCGCGAGACTGAGCCGAGCCTCGACATGGGCGCCCACCCCACGGAAGCGGCCACCCATGCTGGTCAGGCCGCGAGCAGGTCCTTCACCAGGGCCTGCAGGCCTGCCGAGAGCGACGCCTTCACGATCACCAGGTCGCCGGGGCGCAGCAGCTTCTCCAGCAGGCTGGTGGCGGCTGCGCGGTCCGGCACCAGGTGGGTCTCGGCGCCGCCGTTCTCGGCGCCGGCCGCGAGGGCGGCGGCGTCCTGGTCGCCGATGGCGACGACCACGCTTGTGCCGAGCTCGGCGGCCAGGGCGCCGATCGCGCGGTGTTCGGCGGCCGCGGCGGCGCCGAGTTCGCGCATCTCGCCGAGGACGGCGACGGTGCGGCGCTCGCCGCGCATCGCCGCGAGGGCGCGCAGCGCGGCGGCCGTGGAGTCGGGGTTGGCGTTGTAGGCGTC
>NZ_JBEYFP010000536.1:0-4120 GCF_040634455.1 Kitasatospora sp. NPDC007106 | reverse complement strand
TGCCGCAGCATCCGGACCGAGACGCGGCCGTGCCGGGCGAAGTCTCCGATGGTGAACATGATGTCTCCGAGTGCACCGCCTGACACGGTGTGAGGGTCAAGGCGTCGCCCGGCCCGTGGCGACGGGGGCTTCCGGCGGGCTCAGCGGCCGCCGGTGAGGGCCCGGCGGACGAGCGGGGCGTCGGCGGCCGTCGTCTCGATCCAGACCGGCCGCCCGGGGGAGGACTCGTAGCGGAGCACCGTCCGGGCCACCGCCGATGCCCAGCGGTCGGGTTCGGCCGCGGTGGCCACGACGACCAGGCCGCCGGTCGGGATCTCCACCGCGGGCGCCGCCCTGCCGAAGTCGAAGCGGACGGCCGCGCCGCCCGGCTCGACGGTGAGCCGACCCGTGGAGGCGCCGTCCAGCAGCTCCAGCCGCGAGCGCAGCGCGAGCCGTCCGGGCACCCGGACGGGCGCGCCGCCGCCGAGCAGCGCACGGCGCCGCCGGGCACGGAGGCGGACGGCACCGGGAACCACCCGGTCGCGCACCAGGTCCACCACGAGCCGCACCGGAACGTCCACGGTCGGCACCTCCTCTCCGAGCCGCCCACCGTAGGACACCGGCCCGGTGATCACGGCGGCGGGGCGGTGATCCATCATGGGCCGGATGACCGATGCGTTCACCCTGCTCCTCCAAGCGGCCGACCTGCTGCCCGACGGCGTCCGGACGGCCGAGGGCGGCACGGCCGAGGACGTCCGGGACTGCGGGTGGCGGCACGACTGGGAGTTCGCGTTCGACCTGCTGCTGGCGATGGGCCGGGCACGCTCGCTGCCGCCCGCGTACTGGGGGCTGCTCGCGGACGCGGCCGGCCAGGTGGGCCGGGAGCGCACCGCCCGCTGGTGCGACTGGCGCCGCGGGGAGGCGGAGCGCGGCGGCGTCCGGGCCGAACTGGTGCTCGCCGGTGCGGACGCCGGGTGGCGGACGACGCCGTTCGCCGGCGACGGCAGGCTGCGCCCGATGTGGGACATCGGACTGCGGACGGCGACCGGTGAGCCCTCCTTGGCCGTCGCGGCGCTCTGGGTGGAGGACGAACCGTTCCTGGCGCCCGGCGGTGCGGCGGCCGTCCGGCTGGCTCCGCTCACCCCGGAGCTCTGGCAGGGGGTCGCGGTCGGCGACCGGCTCGCCCTGTACGAGAGCGCCGTCCCCGGAGGCAGCGCGAGGGTGCTCGGGATCGTTGCGCCGTTCCGCGCCTGAGGCGGGAGCCGGCCGGCCGGTTCGTCGACGACCTTTCAGCTCGGGCCCGTCCGTGCGCGGTTCCGTGCGGAAGCGGTGATCGTTCCGTGCTGGATCGGGGACCTCGCGGGGTGTGGGATGTGTGCCGTGGCGGCAACCGGCCGTCCGCGGTGCGCGTCCTTCCGGGCGGTGGCGTCCGGCGGGCTCCGACGGGCGCCGCGGGCCGGCGCTGCCCCGGTGGCCGGACCGACCGAACGAAAGGCCCTGTCGTGGACACTCGCCGTCGAGCTCTCGCCGTGCTGCTCGCCCTCGCCTCCCCGTTGGTGCTGGCCGGGTGCAACGGTGACGGCACCGACACGGCCGGGGACGCCGCGGGGACGACCGCGGTCTCCGCCGCCCCTCCGGCCGCGGCCTCCACCGCCACCGTCTCCGCCTCGCCCGGGAAGAGCGCCGGCACGGTCACGCCCTCGGCCAAGACCTCCGCGACCTCCGCGAAGCCCACCCCGACGGCCACCTCCGGCGGGGGCGGGGGAGAGGTGGAGCACTGCGTCAACCCGATGCTGAGCGTGACCGCCTCGACCTCCGACGGCGCCGCCGGCACCATGGTGCAGCGCTTCGTGCTCACCAACGTGTCCTCGGCGCCCTGTTCGCTGACGGGCCGTCCCACCCTCGTGCCGTACGCGCCCCCTGGCGCGCCGGCGCCGTCGGTGGCCGTGGGGGCGATCCCGGCCGGCTTCGGCGGGCTCGGCGGGAGCGGCGGCACGCTGGTGCTCGCACCGGGCGGCACCGCCGCGTTCTTCCTCAAGTGGAGCAACGTGCCGACCGGTGACGCGCCCTGTCCGAAGGCGGCCGGCTTCGCCTTCCGTGCGCCGTTGGACCCGCTGGCGGACGCCGACAAGAAGGTGCCGTTCGCCTTCCAGCCGTGCGGCGGGTCGGTGCAGGTCTCCCAGGTGCTGCCGGCCTCCGTCACCTCCTGACACCGGCGCTCCCGTCGGAGCGCCCGGAACACCCGCGGCCCCCGGCCTGCCCGGAGCGCCCGGCGTGCCCCGGGCACGTCCGCGCGCTGTGCCACGGCATGGGGGCTCCCGGGGATGCGTCGACGATCGGCGGTGGACGGCTCCGCCGCGAGGCCGGCCGAACAGGTATGGACCACCGTGGCAGCGGCGGGCGGAGCCGGTCAAGACGTACCGCCGCGTAGCCTGCGTCACATCCGCGACCGGCCGCAGCGCGCCCAAGACCGGGCGCCCGGAGCATTTCTGACACCCCGTCGCATACCGACGGCCCGGCGTCCGCAGGGGCGGGCGCCGGGTTCCGGGCCACTGCGGAGCGCGTCGGAGCGGTCACGCGGGGCAACGATTCGGTAACCGCGCTGGAGTCCGCGGTCGGGACTGGTCGAGACTTTCGCCCATTCGCCCGGCCGTCCCTGCACGTTTCGCCACCCTCCTCGACCAGGAATGCGCGTGGCCGACCGGTTGTGGACTCCCCGCCGACACCCGGCGGGATTCCCGGGCGTCGCCCTGTCCCCGGCCCTGCCGCCCGTGCGGCACCACTCGAAGGCGATTCCCCATGGAACGACATCTGCCGCGCACCTTAACCGCGGCGCTGGCCTGCTCCCTGACGCTCACCGCCTGTTCGGCGACGGGATTCGGATCCGGGGCGGCGGTCACCATCCGCATGGTCGCCGCCGATTACGGCGACAAGGACGCGAACAGTTCCCAGCACTACTGGAACAGGCTCGCCGCGGCCTTCACCGCCGCGAATCCCGATGTCCGGGTGGACGTCCGGGTGGTGAACTGGAACGACATCGACAAGCAGGTCAAGGAGATGATCCGCAGCGGCGACGTCCCCGACCTGCTGCAGACCGGCGGGTACGCCGACAAGGTCGCCGACGACCTGCTCTACAAGGCCTCCGACGTCCTGTCGATCGGCACCCAGGCGAATTTCCTGGACAGTTTCTCCAAGGCCGGACAGGTCGAGGGGATCCAGTACGGCATCCCGTTCGTCTCCTCGGCCCGCGCCTTCTTCTACAACAAGGCGATCTTCCGCCGGGCCGGCATCACCGAACCGCCGACCACCTGGGACGAACTGCGCAGGGACGCCCAGCGCATCAAGGACAAGGTGCCGGGCACCGTTCCGTACGCCCTACCGCTCGGCCCGGAGGAGGCACAGGCCGAAACGCTGATCTGGGAGCTCGGGAACGACGGCGGATTCACCGACCGGTCGGGCCGCTACGCACTGGACGCCCCGCAGAACGCCGAGACCTTCAGCTGGCTGCGGGACGATCTCGTCACCCCCGGCCTCACCTATCCCGATCCGGCCCGCACCGACCGCCGGACGGCCTTCGCGGACTTCGCCGCCGGACGGGTGGCGATGCTCAACGGCCACCCGTCGCTCATCAAGCTCTCCGGGGACGGCGGGATCGACTACGGAATCGTCCCGATCCCCGGCCGGACCGGCCCGCTGAAGTCCACGCTCGGCGTCGCGGACTGGATGATGGCCTTCAAGAAGTGGGGGCACCGCAAGGAGATCAAGAAGTTCCTCGACTTCGTGTACACCGGGGAGAACACGCTGGAGTTCGACGAGGCGTACAACCTGATGCCCGTCACCCACGACACCCTGCAGGAGATGACCACGGGCGGCCGGCACCGCGACCTCGAACCGTTCCTCGCGCTGCTCCCGCAGGCGACCTTCTACCCCCTCGGCGACACCGGCTGGGACGCGATCTCCGCCGAGATCAAGAAGAACGCCGGCCTGGCCCTGCGCAGACCCGAGGACGTCCTGGGCGACCTGCAGAAGCAGGCGCTGTCGACCGGGCGCCGGTAGACCTCCGTGGGCGGCGCCCGGGGCGGGGACGGCGGAGGCCGCCCGGTCCGGGGTGCGGTCCCGGGGCGGGCGGCCCCGCGCGGGG
>NZ_JBEYFP010000535.1:0-4138 GCF_040634455.1 Kitasatospora sp. NPDC007106 | reverse complement strand
GGAGGGCTACGCGATCGCCACCGTCGCCCGCCGGGCCGAGGTGCCGGTGCGGCTGGTCAAGTACGTCAGCGACGAGGCCGACGACGGCGCGGCGCACACCTGGCGCGAGTCGGTGGACGCCTGCGCGAAGATCCTCGCGGCCTGGGCGGACGAGCACCTCGGCGACCGCTGAGGCGCGCACCGCGCACACGGCGGAGGCCGGGACCGTCGCGGTCCCGGCCTCCGGCCGTTCGTGGCGGCGGGATCAGCCGGTGATCTGCACGCCGGTCAGCGCGGGCACGAACTGGTCCAGCTCGGAACGCCAGTAGCGGGCGACGTTCAGGCGGGTCGCCTTCTGCTCGCCGGGGAAGTGGAACTGCATCGAGCTCCACATCGCGGCCCGCTTCACCTCGGTGATCAGGGTGCGCGCCTGCTCCAGCGGCACCACGTGCACCAGCTCCTGCGGCCGGTTGCTCATCCGCGAGGCGCGGTGCACGACGACCACGCGCTCGGTGAGGGTGACGAAGTAGTACTTCACGAACAGCTGGCCGATCAGGCCGAGCTGGCTCATCAGCCACGGGCTCGGGCCGGTGACGGTGTGGAAGGTGACGACGGGCCGGTCGTTCGGCTCGATCGCCGCGATCGCCTCGGCGACCTGCTCCTGCATGGTGGACTTACGGATCGCCATCTGGCGCTTCCCCCTGGGGATCGGGTGGGCGCCCCGTGGACGGGCGCCGTACGAAGCCGGGAGCGTAGCGTTCGTGGGACCGTCCTATCAACGTTCAAACCTCCCGACCCGGATTCTTGACCGCTCCTTGACCGGCCGGCCACCCGCGGGACACCGGCGGCCCGCCGCCCGCCCCGGGGTGTGCGGGCCCCGGGGCGGACGGCGGGAGATCGGGACACCGGCGGCCGGGACACGGCCGCCCGGACGCCGGAACGCCGGACGGCCGGTCAGGCGGCCGCCGGGTGCACCGGTTCGTAGGCGGCGCGCAGCCGCAGCTGCGCCCGGTCGTCGGCGCCGATCCGGTCGAGGCCGAGCAGGGCGGCGCCGAGGACGGGCGGTGCCACCACGATCCGCGGCTCGGCGAGCGGCGCGGCGGCGGCCAGCCGGGCCGTCACGTTGTCGACCAGCAGCGGCAGCCGGGCGGCGAGCACACCGCCGCCGAGCACCACCGGGACGGCCTCGTCCAGCAGGCCGAGCCGCCGCAGCGCGACGGTGGCGAAGCGGACGATCTCGTCGGCCTGCCGGTCGACCAGGCCGAGCGCCACCCGGTCGCCCGCCTCCGCGGCGGCGAACAGCACCGGGACGAGCTCGTGCAGCCGCTCCGCGGCGATCTCGCCGAGGTGCATCCCCTCGGCCACGGCGGTGGCGGAGGGCCGTCCGAAGTGCGCGCCGATCGCCGCGGCGAGCCCGGTCGGCGCGCCCCGGCCGTCCTCGGCCCGGGTGGCGTGCCACATCGCCTCGGCGGCCAGTCCGCCGCCGCCGCCCCAGTCACCGGTGAGCCGGCCGAGCGCGGGGAAGCGCGCGGTGCGCCCGTCCGGCAGCAGGCCCACGCAGTTGATGCCGGCGCCGCAGACCACGGCGACGCCGCGCGGGCCGTCGGTGCCGGCCCGCAGCAGGCCGAAGGTGTCGTTGGCGACGGCCGCGGTGGTGCCCCACCCGCGGGCCTCCAGTGCGGCGAGCAGCCGCTCCTCCTCGACCGGCAGGTCGGCGTTGGCGAGGCAGGCCGAGACGTGCGCGGCCACCGGGGCACCCGGTCTCAGACCGGCCTGTGCGGCGACCGACTCGACCAGCGGGGCGAGGCCGCCGATGGCCTCGTCGGCGCCGTCGAGCTGCGGCTGGAAGCCGCCGCCGCGGGCGGAGCCGAGCACCGTGCCGTCGGCGGCGACCAGCGCCACGTCGGTCTTGCTGTTCCCGGCGTCGACGGCGAGGACGCCGGGGAGCGGGGCGTCGTGCTGGCGGTTCATCGGTTCTCCCCGGGGTGGTGCGAGGCGGTCATCGTCGGGTCACGCCCAGCCGAGGTGGGCGCGGTTGTGGGCGATCAGCCGGTCGGTGAGCCGGTCGGCGAGGTCGATCTGGCCGACCAGCGGGTGGGCGAGCAGGGCGTCGAAGACCCGGTCCCGGCCGCCCTTGAGCGCGGCGTCCAGCGCCAGGTGCTCGTAGGCGGTGACGGCGGCGATCAGGCCCGCGTAGAGCGGTTCGACCGGGCGCTGCGGCAGCGGGCGCACGCCCTGCGGGTCGACCTCGGCGGGCACCTCGATCACCGCGTCGTCGGGCAGGAAGGGCAGCACGCCGTCGTTGCGGGTGTTGACCACCTGGACGCCCGTGGTGCCGTCGGTGCCGAGCAGTGCGGCGATCAGCTGGACGGCGGCCTCCGAGTAGAAGGCGCCGCCGCGCTTGCCGAGCAGCTCGGGCTTGGTGTCCAGGGCCGGGTCGGCGTACATCTCCAGCAGCTGCCGCTCGATCGCGGCGACCGCGGCGGCCCGCGAGCCCTGCACCCTCAACTCCTCGACCACCAGGTCGTGCTGGTAGAAGTAGCGCAGGTAGTAGGAGGGCACCACGCCGAGCCGGCGGACGACGTCGAGCGGCAGGTGCAGGTCGGCGGCGATCGCCTCGCCGTGGCCGGCGAGCAGTTCCGGCAGCACCTCGCGGCCGGTGGCGGCGCCGGGGGCGTCGAGCAGGGTGACGCCGCGCTCCCAGGTGAGGTGGTTGAGGCCGACGTGGTCGAGGCGGACGCGCTCGGGCTCGACGCCGAGGTGGCCGGCGAACTTCCGCTGGAAGCCGATCGCGACGTTGCACAGGCCGACGGCCTTGTGGCCGGCGGTCTGCAGGGCGCGGGTGACGATGCCGACCGGGTTGGTGAAGTCGACGATCCAGGCGTCCGGGTTGGCCCGGCGCACCGTCTCGGCGATGTCCAGCACCACCGGGACGGTGCGCAGCGCCTTCGCCAGCCCGCCCGCGCCGGTGGTCTCCTGGCCGACGCAGCCGCACTCCAGCGGCCAGGTCTCGTCCTCGTTGCGGGCGGCCTGTCCGCCGACCCGCAGCTGCAGCAGGACGGCGTCGGCGCCCTGCACGCCCGCGGCGACCTCGGACGCGGTGGTGACCCGCGCGTCGTGGCCCTGCCGGGCGAAGATCCGCCGGGCGAGGCCGGCGATCAGCTCCAGCCGGTCGGCGGCCGGGTCGACCAGGACGAGCTCGCCGATCGGCAGGGTGTCCCGCAGCCGGGCGAAGCCGTCGATCAGCTCGGGTGTGTAGGTGGAACCGCCGCCGACGATTGCCAACTTCAGTGCGGACATCAGCCCTTGACCCCTGTCAGTGTCACGCCTTCGATGAAGGCCTTCTGTGCGAAGAAGAAGAGGATGATCACCGGCGCCATCACCAGCAGGGTGGCGGCCATGGTGAGGTTCCAGTCGGTGTGGTGGGCGCCCTTGAACGACTCCAGGCCGTAACTCAGCGTCCAGGCGCCCGGGTTCTCGCTGGCGTAGATCTGCGGGCCGAAGTAGTCGTTCCAGCAGGAGAAGAACTGGAAGAGCGCGACCGCGGCGATCGCCGGCCGGGCCATCGGCAGGACCACCCGCAGCAGGGTGCGGACGTCGCCGCAGCCGTCGATCCGGGCGGCCTCCAGGTACTCGTTCGGCACGGTCAGCAGGAACTGCCGCAGCAGGAAGATGGAGAACGCGTCGCCGAAGGCCATCGGCACCACCAGCGGCCAGAGCGAGCCGGTCAGGTGGAGCTGCTTGGCCCAGAACAGGTACATCGGGATCACGGTGACCTGCGGCGGCAGCATCATCATCGAGACCACCGCCATCAGGGCGAGCCGGCGGCCGCGGAAGCGGAACTTGGCCAGGGCGTACGCCACGGGCAGGCTGGAGACGACGGTGAGCAGGGTGCCGAGGCCCGCGTACAGCAGGCTGTTGCGCCACCAGGTGAGGAAGCCGGGGGTGCGCCAGACCTGCGCGTAGTTCTCCCAGTGCCAACTCGTGGGCCACAGCTCGGAGGTGAGCGCCTGACGGTCGCTCATCACCGAGGTGAGCAGCACGAAGACGAAGGGCAGCAGGAAGAACAGCGCGGCGGCGATCGCCAGCGAGTGCACGGCGACCCATTCGAGGGCGGCGCGGCGGCGGGCGGTGCGGGCGGCGGCCGTCCGGGCGCGGG
>NZ_JBEYFP010000534.1:0-4150 GCF_040634455.1 Kitasatospora sp. NPDC007106 | reverse complement strand
CCCTGGTCTGCCGGCCGTCCAACGGCACGCCGCGCAGCGGCCGGCCGGGGAGCCAGGTCATCACGATGCGCGGCCCGTGGGCGCCGGGGGCGGCCTGCAGCAGCGTGGGAGCCAGCCCCGACGCGTGGGCGGCGAGCAGTTCCAGTGCCCGCCATTCACGGACGTGCCGCACGGTGTCGCCGGGCGGGAAGGTCTTGGTGACGGTGTCGGCACCGGCGTCGAGTTCGATCGTGTGGGTGTTCCACGGGCCCGTGCTCGTGGCACCGGCCGGCCCCTTCGGCGGGATCACGGGTGGGCCGTGGCCAGGAGGCGGCGCAGGGCGGCGTGCGCGGGCGGGCCCCAGGTGGGCTTGCCGCCGGGTCGGCCGCGCAGGCCCGCCTCGCCGATGAGCAGGCAGCCGAAGGCGCGCAGCAGTGCCCAGCCGCGGGCGCGGCGCAGGGTCGCGGCGTCCGGGGTCGGCCGGTGGGCACGGTGGAAGCGGTCGAGGGCGCCGTCCGGCAACAGGATCCACGCCGAGGCGAGGTCGCAGGCCGGGTCGCCCGCGCAGAGGTCACCGAAGTCGATCACGCCGCAGAGGGTGCCGTCGGCGGTGAGGACGTTGGCCGGGTGCAGGTCGCCGTGGAGCCACAACGCCGGGCCCGTCCACGCAGGTGCGGCAAGAGCGTCCGCCCAGACGGCCCGAACGGCGTCGGGGTCTTCGACGAGTCCGAGCCGGACGGTCTCGGCCAGGCCGCCCTCGAAGTGGCCGACGTAGTCGGTGAGCGGACCGCCGCGGTCGCGACCGGCGGGCGCCCCGGCGGGGGCCGGCCGGTGCAGCGCCGTCAGGAAGGCGGCCAGGGCATCGGCCGCGTCCTCGGCCCGGGTGACGGGGGCGCGGTCGGCGGGCGTGCCCGGCACCCACGTGGTGACGAGCCACGGCCGCGGGAACCGCTCCGAGGGCTCGCCCCATCGCTGCGGGACGGGGGTCGGCAGCGGCAGCTGCGGCGCGAGCCCTGGCAGCCAGGCGTACTCCTTGCGCAGCAGCCCGTCCGCGGACCCGGTCGCCCACGGCAGCCGGACGGCCAGGTCCTCGCCGAGCCTCCAGAGCTGGTTGTCCCAGCCGCGCGCACCGAGACTGACCGGGCGGTCGGCGAGGTCCGGGTGCTGATCGCGGATCAGCTCCCGGACCAGCGCGGCAGTGATCTCTATCTCGGTGTGCGTCATGCGGAGCAACACTAAGAACCTCTAACAAAATGATCAACGGCGTGGTTGGATTTCACTTGGCGTCATATTGATCAAGCCGGGGGTTCCAGGGTGGCGCGGCCGAAGCCGTGGGAGGTCGGCGACGAGCTGTGGGCGGTGATCGAGACGCTACTTCCGAAAGTCGAACGTCGGTCCCGCCACCCGGGCGGAAGCGTCTGGACGACCGCAAAGTGCTTCAGGGGATCCTGTTCGTTCTCCATACCGGGATCTCCTGGGAACACCTGCCGCAGGAGTTGGGGTTCGGCTCGGGGATGACCTGCTGGCGGCGGCTGGCCGAGTGGCAGGAGGCCGGTGTGCGGCAAGGACTCCATGAAGCCCTGCTGGCCAAGCTCCGAGCCGCGGATGTCCTGGACTTCTCTCGTGCAGCGGTGGACTCCTCGCACGTCAGAGCCCTAAAGGGGGCACCAAGACGGGACGAAGCCCTGTTGATCGGGGCAGGTCGGGCAGCAAGCATCACTTGATCACCGACGCGAACGGCATCCCGCTCGCCTTCAC
Source organism: Kitasatospora sp. NPDC007106 (assembly GCF_040634455.1). Taxonomy (NCBI): domain Bacteria; kingdom Bacillati; phylum Actinomycetota; class Actinomycetes; order Kitasatosporales; family Streptomycetaceae; genus Kitasatospora; species Kitasatospora sp. NPDC007106. The sequence goes on along the minus strand of NZ_JBEYFP010000534.1, from coordinate 2,413 downwards.
GCTGACCGGCGGCAACCGAAACGACGTGACCCAGCTGATCCCGCTGCTGGAGGCAGTCCCGCCGGTGCGCGGCAAGCAGGGCCGGCCGCGGCGTCGCCCCGATGTCGTCCTCGCGGACCGCGGTTACGACCACGACAAGTACCGCCGCCTGGTGTGGGGCCTCGGTGTCCGGCTGTTGATCGCCCGCCGGAACACGGAGCACGGCTCCGGCCTGGGCACCCAGAGGTGGGTCGTCGAGCGGGCGTTCGCCCTCCTGCACCACTTCCGACGGCTGCGGATCCGTTGGGAGGTCCGCGACGACATCCACGAGGCGTTCTTGAGCCTGGGATGCGCACTGATCTGCTGGAGGCGGCTCACCTCTGCCGACCGGACATCCTAGAAGGGCGGCCAGTCGGCACCAGCCGGAGGCGTAGGACGTAGCCGCTCACGCTTCTCGCCTCGCACGTCAACAGGCCAGCGGCCGTCGATCACGATGGCTGCCTCCCTGCAGCCTGGGCAGGCGTCGTCCGAGTCAGGGAACCACGGGTAGGGCGAGGTGACCACGCCCTCCTGCTGTATGCCGCACAAGGTTGCGCCGAAGTAGCCGTACGCATGGGAGACGCCGGTGGGAAGTTCTGCGGCATCGGCGCGCTCCCACCGCATGTGCACGGGCTCGTACCACGACCGGCCGACCAAACCCGGATGAGCACCCAGCTCGGTCCACGCGTAGCACCAGGGGCAGACCCACGCCTCCTTCACCCGCGAGTCCGCCGTCGGCACTCGTCGCATTTCATGCCCGCACACGTCACACGTCACAGGCCGATCCTTCCACCCTCAACTGACCACGCCGCCCCGGCATCGCTGCAGCGGAGCCAACCCATCGAAGGGTCACGCACCACATTTCGTTAGGAGTTCTAAGCCGCCGTGCTCGGAGCCGCCCTCGCCGGTCTCCGATCGTTGTGGCTGCACCGATGCGGGGCGGCCGGCTTGACGGCGGCCGCCCCCGCCGTTCAGTGGTCGTTGTTCACGACGTGCGTGACCTCGCCGACCGGGCCCGAACCGGACTTGGTCAGGTACATCCGGAACCTGATGTTCACCTCGGGCAGGTTGTGGAAGGCAATGCCGTCGCCGGCGTTGGCGGTCTGTACGTCACCGGCGCCCGACGCCTTCAGCGTGTACAGGAGCTGACCGGTGCCGTCCATGTAGACGTCGAGGACGACGCTGTAGCCGTCGGCGTCGTAGTCGGTCAGGAAGACGTAGTCGCCGTGCTCGGCGAAGCACAGGCGTCCGCCCTGGTCGACCGAGCCTATCGAGTCCGACTCGTCGGTGTACCAGACGTGGTCGCAGTCGACGGCCTGCGCGGGGGAGGCCACGACAAGGGTTCCGGCGGTGACGGCGAGCGCCGCCGCGCCGGCGGTGAGCAGTTTCTTCATGCGCATGAAGTGGAACCTTTCGAGCGGAGCGGATCCGGATCGGCCGGTGGGCCGGACAGATGAGGATGGACGGCCCGGCCGGTCGACACGTTCTTGCCGGACGCGGTGATCGCCGTCCCTCGCCGACGCCGACGATATCCCCCAACAGTCGACCCGATGCTCCCGATTCGGGGTCGTCGTGGGTGCGGCGCATGCCGGCATCCTTCCTCGGGCGGGCCGACCTCGGCCAGCGGTTTGCGGTGCCGTGGCTCAGGTTGCCGGGGCGAGGAGGCCGAGGAGCCGGTGGGCGAAGGCGGCGGGGTGTTCGACGGCGCCGAGGTGGCCGCCGGGGAATTCGGCGAGGTCGCGGTGGAGGAGGGCGGCGAGGCGGGAGGCCGGGCCGTGGAGCGGGAGTTGGTGGCGAGAGTCGCGTCCGGCGGCGGGGACGAGCCTGTCGGCGACGGGGCGCAGGGCGGCCAGGTCGGGCGGGGTGGTGGCGAAGGGGTAGAGCATCCGGTCGAGGAAGACGGGCAGGTTGGCGTGCATCCGCGGCGCCATCTCCTGGATCTCGGGCGGCAGTTCGGTGGCCTGCTCGGCGACGGCCTCCGGTGTCCGGCCGGAGTCCCGGTCGGCGTCGGCGTCGGGATCCGCGTCGGAGTCGGCGTCGGGCTGCCCGTCCCCCAGGCCCTCGCTGAACCGGGCCATGGCGGCGGCGATGCCCTCCGTCCGGTAGGTGCCGCGGACTTCGGCGAAGAGGGCCTTGTGCGGGGCCGGGTCGTCGAGGAGCTCCAGCAGGGGCGGCTCGTGGGCGACGACGCGGCGCACCCGCCCGGGGTGCCGGGCGAGCAGGTCGACGGCGACGATCGCGCCCGAGCTGCAGCCGAGTACGTCGGCCGTGCCGTCGGGCGAGAGGTGCTCGATCAGGCGGCGGGCGTCGTCGCTCCAGACGTCCACCCGCTGGTCGGTGAGCGGCCCGTCGAGGGGGCTGCGGGAGAGGCCGCGCGGGTCGTAGGTGACGACGG
>NZ_JBEYFP010000533.1:0-4151 GCF_040634455.1 Kitasatospora sp. NPDC007106 | reverse complement strand
CGGGGCGCCCGCGGGTGGTTCGCCGGGGCCCGGGTAGGCGCGCCGTTTGGGCGCCGCGGCTCCTGGCCGTGGCGACGACGGACCTCCAGGCTCTGACCGTCGAGCTCGCGGGCCTCACGGGCATCCGTTCCGTCGCCGTCCGCACCGAGGACTCCCTGCCCGGTCCGCGGGGCGGCACCTGACCGGCGCCCTTCAACCGTTCCCGGTCACTCGTCGAGCGGGGCGAATCCGAGCACCCAGCCGAGCGCGTCCGCGACACCCCGGGCGCGGCGCCGCTCCTCGCCGGGCCGTGCGCAGTCCCGGGCCGCCACGATCGCCGCCCGCTCCTCGGCGGCGAGTTCGCCGTCCGTGAGGAGCTCGTGCACGGCGCCGCTGATCGGGGCCGGCGTGCCGGGGTCGAGCACCCACCGGTAGGCCGCGGCGGCGCCGTCGGCCTCGGGTCCTCCGTCGGCACCGGCCGCGCACGCCGCGCGGTCGATCTCCTCGGGTGTTCTGACGGCGATGAAGTCCTGGACGGACTCCGGCACGGACTCCGGCACGGACTCCGGCACGGATTCCTGCACGGATTCCTGGACGGCGGACGCTGCTGCCACGGCGGGGGACCTCCCGGGTACGGACCGTTCGGGTGCCCGCCCGGGTGGCGGGCACCGTGAGCCACAGCCACCTACCCTGCACCGGACGGCGCACGCCCGCGCGGTGTTCCCGCCGGCGGGTCGCCGTCGCTCGGGCGGCCGGTCCCGTATCGTGCCGCGCCACCCGGCGCGATGTCCAGGACGAGGAGCGCGATGTCGTCGGTGTGCCGGCCGGTGGCCAGCTGTGGCGGACCAGCTCGTCGATGAGCCGGTCGAGTGGTCCGGCGCCGCTCGCGCCGAGCAGACCGGCCAGCTCGGCCGTGGTCCGGCGTGGTCCGGGAGGCGTCCGTCCCGGGGACCTCCACCAGCCCGTCGGTGTAGAGGGCCAGCAGGGTGCCGTCGAGGAGCGGGAGGGTGGTGAGCGGGTAGCCGGCCGACGCGGCGGCGCCCAGCAGCGGCCCGGCCTCCACGGTGAGCGCGTGGCCGCGCCCGTTCGGGCGGCGCAGCAGCGGCGGCGGATGGCCGGCGGAGGCGACGGTGGCCTGCCGCCCGGTGCGGTCGAGCTGGGCGTAGAGGCAGGAGACCAGCAGGTCGTAGTCGAGGTCCGCGAGCAGCCGGTTGGTGCGGGCGAGCACCTCGTCCGGCGCGGCGCCGGCCGTCGCGTGGGCGTGCACGGCGGTGCGGACCTGCCCCATCAGCGCGGCGGCCGTGGTGTTGTGGCCCTGCACGTCGCCGATGACGGCGGCCGCGGTGCGCTCGTCGAGCCGGATGAAGTCGTAGCAGTCGCCGCCGACGTCGAGGCTGCGGGTGGCGGGCAGGTAGCGGGAGGCCACCGTGATGCCGGCGACGCGGGGGAGGGAGCGGGGGCTTGCGGGAGGTGGTGCGGCCCCCGGAGGGGCGGTGGCACCGTCGGGCACCGGCCGTCCTCCGGGGACCGCGGGGCGCTCAGCGGTCGAGCGCGTCGGCGAGCTGCTTCTTGTTCATCTTCGAACGGCCGTGGATGTTGCGCTGCTTGGCCTCGTTGTAGAGCTGGTCGTAGGTGGGCCCCTGGGCGCCGGAGTGCGAGCGCTGCCCGCCGCGCCGGGAGGACGACATGTCCTGGACGGAGCTGCGGCTGGCGGTCTTCGACTCGCCGTGCCGGGCACGCTCCTTGTTGACCGTCCGGGCGGCGATCTCCTTCGCCCGGTCCTCGCTCTCGCCGCGGTCCAGCACGCTGTCCTTGATGTGCTCGTACTGGCGTTCCCGCTTCTTGCTCGAACCGGCCGGCATGACTCCTCCTCGGGCTCGCTGGTGCCGTGTTGCCCGATCGCGCGCCTACCCCGCGGCCCCCCGCTCACGCATGGCGCCCCGCACGAACGGGCCGCCGCGGTGTTCCGCGACGGCCCGCCGGGCGTACCCGGGTCGTCCGGCCCCGGGCCGGAGCTGCCCCGGTCAGGAACTGCCGGGGGAGATCCGGCCGCGCCAGCCGCCGGACTCCATGCCCTGGTCCTCGACGAACGACTTGAAGCGCCGCAGGTCGCCCTTGACGCGGCGGTCGACCATCCCCATCATGTCGGCGGCCTTCTCGGCGACGCCGTCCGGTTCGAAGTCCAAAGCCAGCCGCACCATCGTGTGGTCGTTGTCGAGACGCCGGAACGTCACCACACCCATCTGCTGGACGTCCCCGCCCACGGTGCGCCAGGCGATCTTCTCGTCGGGCAGCTGGTCGACGATCTCGGTGTCGAACTCACGGCTCACCCCGGCGACCTTGGTCTTCCAGTGGTTGTGCCGCTCGTCGATCTGGGTGACCTCCTCCACGCCCTCCATGAAGCGCGGGAAGTCCGCGAACTGCGTCCACTGGTTGTACGCGGTGTGCAGCGGAACCTCGACCTCGACGGACTCTTGCACCATGCTCATGCCGGCCTCCAGTCTTTCTCGTCCAACAGGTCCGCGACGCGTCTGCCCGGCCGGTCCGGGTTCTAACGGGGCCATCCGGCCCATCGGCCGCCCGGTCGCCGAGCGGGGCGGCGCGTGTCGTGAACGGCCGCCGCCCGGTGCCGCGCCGATGATGGGCGGATGACCCATGCCCCGACCGACACCGGCGTCCTGCCGCAGACCGCCCTGGCGAAGCTGACCGAGCTGCGGGAACTCGCAGCCGGCGCGGTGGAGTCCTGGGAATCCGGCGACCTGCCCGCCGCCCACCGTGCGGTGACCGCAGCGGCCTCGGTGGCGGCCGCGGTGCTCGACGTCCTCGCCGAGGCCGAGGCCGAGGCCCAGGCCCACGCCCGTGCCGCGGCCGACCGACGCCCGGCCGACCCCGGGAGCCCGCTGGCTGCGGGTCCGGTCGGCCATTGGTGGGGCTGAGCGGGTTTCGGCTCCCCCCAGGGGCGCAGCCTCGAAGGGAGAGGGTGCGGCGCCGATCCTCCCGGTACCGGCCGGCCGTCCCCTGCCGTCGTCGAGGAGGTGGTCCGTGATGGCCGGTGCCGCTCGCTCCGAGTCGATCCCCCAGGGCCGTCCGCCACCGCCGGTGCAGCCACCCCGGCCGCCGTCACCGGCCCGCACCGACACACGGAGAACGCCATGGACCTCGGCTTCCTCGAACCACTGATCGGCAGGCCCGGCCCCTGGGCCACGGTCTGCCTCGACACCTCCCGGACCACCGAGGACGCCCGGCAGCGGCAGGTGCTGCTGCAGCGGACCGCGGTGCGCGAGCTCGCCGACCTGGGCGCCGACCCCAGCACCTGCCGGGCGGTCGCGGAACACCTCGCGGACGAGCCCGTCTCCGACTCCCCGCCCGGCCGGGCCCTGTTCGCCGCCGGAGGCGAGGTCGTGCTCGACGTACCCCTGACCACCGCACCCCCGGGCGTGGAGACCGCCTGGGGGCCGCTGCCCCGCCTCGCCCCGCTGCTGGGCCGCCTGGAGGCCGCGACCGCCGACTGCCTGGTCGCCGCGGTCGACCGCACCGGCGCCGACCTGGAGCGCCGCCGCCTCGGCAGGCCCGAGCCGCTCGGTACCGTCGACGGCACGACCTGGCAGGGCAGAGGCCACCGCGCTCCGCCCGCGGACCGCTACGAATGGCACTACCGGCACCGTGCCCAGGACGCCTGGGACCGGTCCGCCGACGCGATCGCCGACCGGCTCGCCGAAGCCCGCTCCGACTGCGGCGCGGACCTCGTCGTCCTCACCGGCGACGCCCGCGAGCGGCGCGCCGTTCACGAGCGGCTGCCCCAGGACCTGCAGCCGCGCACCGTCGAGATCGACGGCGGCGGCCGCGCCGGCGGCATCCACACCGACACCTTCGAACGGCGGCTCGACGAGGCGTGGCAGGACTTCTGCCGGCAGCACGCGGACGAGATCCTCGAACGGTTCCGCAACGGCACCGGCCGCCCCGGCGAACACCGGACGGACGGCACCGGCACCGAGATCGCGCCGGGCGCCGCCGCCGAGGGCGTCCCCGCCGTCGCGGCCGCCGCCCAGCAGCACCAGCTCGCCACCCTGCTGCTCCGCGGCGACGGTCCGGACGCCGGCCGCGAGGTCTGGATCGGACCCGAACCCGAGCACATCGGCATGGACCGCGCCGAGGTCCGCAGCATGGGCGTC
>NZ_JBEYFP010000532.1:0-4180 GCF_040634455.1 Kitasatospora sp. NPDC007106 | reverse complement strand
CGGCGCTGCGGACGGCCGGGCACGGCGGCATGCCGGGGGTGTGGTGGCCCACCCGCGCCGGTCGACACCGGGTCGGGTGAACCCTCGGACGGGCCGGATTGCGTGGGGCCTTCGCCGGACAGCCGCGGCCTGATCCCGCCCCCCGACACCTCACACACCACCCGCCACCAACCTGCTCCGCGCCCTGCTCGTCCTGACGAACCTCGAACTCGACCGCTGACAGACGATCAAGACCGAAGACAGCCGCCCACGACCAGCACGAGCACCCACGAATCCCGCCGCACCAGCAGCCGCAGCAGCGAAAACCACGATGGTCGGATCTTCAGCGTGATCTTGCGAGGAACCCCGGCCGTTTACGGCCGGGAGGAATCGCATCCTTCGCGCTGCGGCGCGGAGCGCCACAGCATCGCTCCGGAAAGCTGGACGGTCAGTCGGATCGCTTCTGGTTCTCGATATACTCCTTGATGATGCTCAGTGGCGCGCCGCCGCAGGAGGCGGCGAAGTAGCTGGGGGACCAGAAGTGTTCGCCCCACAGGTACGTGCGGATGTGGCCCGGGAACTCCTGGCGGAGCCTGCGGGCGGAGACACCCTTGAGTGAGCCGACCAGCCGGGACAGGGCAACCTTCGGCGGGTAGTGCACGAGCAAATGGACGTGGTCCTTCTCGCCGTTGAACTCGACCAGCTCGGTTTCGAAGTCGGCGCAGACCGCGCGCATGATCTCCTCGCAGCGTCGAAGGATCTCGTCGGTGAACGGTCCGCGCCGGTACTTGGTAGTGAAGACCAAATGCGCATGCAGCGTGTAAACGACTGTTCGACCCCTGCGGATATCGGGGTTTGGCTCCCAGCGTGGTGACATAGATCAATGCTAGGGTCGGGGCCGTGAAGGTCGTGGTGCAGGTGAAGCTGACGCCGGAGGCCGACCAGGCCGCCGGCCTCCGGGCGACCCTGCGCACGGTCAACGAGTCGGCGAACTGGGTATCGGTGGTGGCGTTCGAGCGTGGGGTACCGCGTGAGTACGAGCTTCGCAAGCACACCTACGCCGAGTTGAAGGCGCGCGGACTGGGGGCACAGGCCGCCCAGCACGTCATCAAGAAGGTCCGCGACGCCTACACCACCCTGAAGGCGAACATCCGCGCCGGGAACCTCGGCAAGCCCGGTTCCAAGCGCCGCCGCAAGGCGGAGTCCAAACCGGTCACGTTCCGCCCCGCAGCCGCGCAGCCCTACGACGACCGCTGCCTGTCCTGGCAGCTGGACCAGCAGACCGTGAGCATCTGGACGACGGCCGGACGCCTCAAGGCCGTGCGCTTCGCCTGCTCGCCGGACGCGCTCAAGATGCTCCGCGACCACCGGCAGGGCGAGTCCGACCTGATCGAACGCGACGGCGTGTTCTACCTGATCGCCACCTGCGACGTTCCCGAGGCTCCGCCGAACGAGAACCCGACCTTCTTCATCGGAGTGGACCTCGGCATCGCCAACATCGCCACCGCCTCGACCGGGTACCGGGCCGCCGGGCGCGGCCTGAACCGGCACCGCAAGCGGCAGCTCGACCTCCGCGAGAAGCTCCAGGCCAAGGGCACCAAGGCCGCGAAACGCCTCCTCAAGAAGCGCTCCCGCAAGGAAGCCCGGCACACCGCCAACGTCAACCACATCGTCGCCAAGACCGTCGTCACCACCGCTGAACGCACCGGCTCCGGAATCGCCCTGGAAGACCTCACGGGCATCCGCAGCCGGGTACGGCTCCGCAAGGACCAGCGGGCCACCGTGCACTCGTGGAGCTTCCACCAGCTCGCCGCCTTCGTGGAGTACAAGGCGAAGCGGGCCGGGGTGCCGCTGGTGTACGTCGATCCGGCGTACACCAGCCAGGAATGCTCCCAGTGCCACCACATCGACCGGCGCAACCGCCAGTCACGAGCAACGTTCGCGTGCCGCGCCTGCGGCGTCATGATGCACGCGGACGACAACGCGTCCCACAACATCGCCCGCAAAGGCGCGACCGCGTGGACCGCGGGGCGTGAGTCACGCGTCCCAGCCACCCCATAGGCGGCTCAGACGTGGGAGGCCACGCGGCAGCCAGCCGCGCCCTACCCACAAGCCCGGTCCCTTCAGGGCCAGGTCAAGTTGACTGAAGATCCGACCGGACCTCGGTCAGTCGATACCTTCGACAATGCGGAAGTCGCGCTCGACGCCGTCGGAGAGGGCGGCCAGCGCCTCCTGGTAGGCCGCACTCTCGTGCGCCGCGACGGCCTGCTCGAAGCTGTCGAACTCGACCAGGATGGTGCGCTCGGCGATTCCGGCGTCATGCGCCACGACCCGACCGCCACGGACGAAGGTCCGACCGCCGGCGGCCTTGACGGCCGGACCGGCCAGCTCGTTGTAAGCAGCCAGCTTCTCAGGATCTGAAATGGTGCGGTAGACGCTGACCCAGTAGCCCTTGGGCATGGCACCTCCAGTGTTGTAATAAGTTTACCTAGCTTACGAGTTGGTCTCGGACGGGCGTCGGCGGGCGAGGGCGAGGCCCGTCAGCGTCGTGATCGCCATGGCGCCGATGCCGGCCAGCGCCGCGGTGGTGTAGGCGCTGTCGTCGGGGAAGAGGTGGCCGGGGCCGGTGCCCGCGGCGAGGATCAGGCCGCCGATGGCGCTGCCCAGGGAGTACCCGACGCTGCGGACGACGTAGTTGAAGCTCATGGCGCTCGACGTCTCGCTCTTGGGGGTGACGGCCAGGATGACGCCGGGCATCGCGGCCGAGAAGCCGCCGACGCCGAAGCCGAGCACGCCCATCGCCGCGAACAGTTCGGCCAGGTCCGACCGGGCCGCCGCGAACAGGGCGAACCCGCCGCCGACCACGACGGCGCTGCCGGCCAGCAGCAGGGGGTCGGCGATCCGCGTCCGGACCCGCGGCGTGAGCTTGCCGGCGACGAACCCCAGCACCGAGAACGGGATGAGGACCAGCCCGGCGACGATGGTCGTCAGCCCGAAGCCGTAGCCGGCGCCGTGCGGTGTCTGCGCGTACCGGGTGATGAGCGTGAGCAGGAGGTACATGCCGATCCCGCCGCCGAACATGGCGAGGTTCGCCCCGGCGACCGCCGGGTGCCGCACCGCCCGCACATCGACCAGGGGCGTCGTGCTGCGCAGCTCGATGACGGCCCAGGCGCAGAGCAGCACCACCGCGACGGCGGCGAGGCCCGCCGCCACGGCGAGGTGCCGGCTCCACAGATTCCGGCGAGGAGCAGCACCAGGAGCAGCGCAGCGGCCAGGACGACCGCGCCTGCCACGTCCACGTGGGCGGAGCGGCCTTCGGGGGCTTCGGGCATGGAGCGCCACGCGGTCAGGAGGGCGGCGGCGGTGACGACCAGGCCGAGGCCGTAGGCGGCCCGTACCCCGCCGAGCTCGGCGAGCAGTGCGGCCAGCGGGTAGCCGACGCCGGCCCCGATGATCGAGACCACCGAGATCAGGGCGATCACGGCCGCGCTGCGCTCCCCGGGGAGGTGGTCCCGGGCCACTCCGGGTAGTCCACGACGGCGAGGAACTGGCCGTCCATCCCCGCACAACCGACGGGCCCCGTCTCCCGGATCAAGGCATGGCCCAGTCACCAGTCCCGCCGAAAGCCGTCAAGCAATTCCTGAGAACGGAACGTCAAGCATGTCCTGAGTCCTCACACATCAGCGCACCGTCCCCCGACCGGCCGGGGCGGCAGGACACGGACCGTTCCCCGGAAGCCGCGCCGCCGCAATCAAGACCCTTTGGAGGCTCACGGCTGGCCGGGCCGAGTCCAACGCCCCTGCGCTGGCGTACGGCCGAGCCCCAGCGAGACGCTCGCCGTCCCCCTCGCCCGCCGACACCATCCGACGCCGCCGTCGACCCGGCACGGGAGTTCCGAAGATGCTGTACGGGCTCATCAAGGCGGTGCTCGGGCAGTAGGAAGTTCGAGAGCTGACGGCGCCTCCACCGTCAATGATCCGTCAGGAAAACCGTCGCAGGCGTCAAGGGAGCGTCAGGGAGCGGTCGGCCGCGGTCGGGCGGCCCCTAGCGTGAGCTGCGCCGAACGGCCCCGCGTCCTTCGTGAGGAAGGAGCGCGGGGTCGTGCCGGAGTCCGGCTCTCCGGACGGGCACACCGAGGAGGGCGTTCGGCGGCCCACCGGCAGGGGGAGGGGGACGCGCGGTCATGGCACCGGGTGCGCTG
>NZ_JBEYFP010000531.1:0-4193 GCF_040634455.1 Kitasatospora sp. NPDC007106 | reverse complement strand
CGGGTCGGGGCGGACTGGTCGGCGGGGCTCCCGCGCGGGGCGGGTGCTCTCCGGCCGGCGGCCAGCGACCTGATCAGCCTTTACTTGATCAGGTATCGATGGCCTCCTGCCGCTGTGCCTCCTCCGCAGCGAGGCGGGCGGAGTCGTCCTCGCCGAGCAGTTCCGCCGCCTCGTCCAGCAGCGGCACGTCCGCGGGGGTCCACGGCCAGGCCGTGAAGGGACCGCACGGGGCGCGGCGGACGGCCGCGGCGTCGGCGTCCGGGAGGTGGGTGGGCTCCTCCAGGTAGTCGGCGACCAGTCGCTCCGGCGTCAGCAGTGGCCACAGCTCGTCGATCGCGGCGTGGACCTGTGCGCTGGCGGCGACGCCCTTGCCGATCAGTGCCCGGTCGTCGGCGCCGAGCAGGTTCGGGCCGCCGTAGGGGTCGGCGCCGATCCGCTCCACCAGTTGGTCGGTGAGCCCGTCGATGACGGCGAAGGCGAAGTGCGGCCTGGCGAGGTTGTGCGGCAGATGCGTCCTGCGGGCGCGGTCGCGAGCGGCGGCGACCAGCTCGCGGTCCAGTACCAGCACGCCGTCCTCGTGGTCGATCCGCAGCTCCGGCCAGCCCGTGGCCTGCCGGTCGCGGAGGTGGGCGGCGAGGGCGTCCGCCATGGCGGCACCGCCCTTGACGGCCGCCGCCTCGGGCGTGTCCGTGCCGGTGGCGCGCACGCCGGGGAAGAGCTCGCCCGGGGTGGCCAGCAGCACCCCGGTCTCGCCCAGTGCGGGCAGTACCTGGCCGATGTAGCCGAGGAAGGTCGGGTTGGGCCCGACGATCAGCACCGCGCGCCGGGCCAGCAGCTCGCGGTGGGCGTAGAGCAGATAGGCGGCGCGGTGCAGGGCCACCGCCGTCTTCCCGGTGCCGGGACCGCCCTCGACGACCAGCACGCCGCGGTGCGGGGCGCGGATGATCCGGTCCTGCTCGGCCTGGATGGTCTGCACGATGTCGTGCATCCGGCCGGTGCGGGCGGCGTCCAGTGCGGCGAGCAGCACGGCGTCGGCGGTCGCGCCCTCGTGGCCGGTGCGTTCCGCGTCGTCGAGGTCGAGGATCTCGTCGTGCAGGGCGGTGACCCGGTTCCGCTCGGTGGTGATGTGACGCCGCCGGCGCAGGCCCATCGGCTCGTGTCCGGTGGCGAGGTAGAACGGGCGGGCGACGTCGGCGCGCCAGTCGACGACCAGCGGCGTCCGCTCCTCGTCGTCGGCGCGGATCCCGATCCGGCCGATGTGGTGGTCGGCCCCGTCCCGGAAGGCCAGCCGGCCGAAGCAGAGCCCGTGTTCCCCGGAGGAGTAGAGGGCCAGCAGTCCGCTCTGCTCGGCCACCAGCACGTCCCGCTCCAGCAGCATCTGGGCGTTGGTCGCGCCCTGTGCCAGTGCGGCGTCGACCCCGGCGGCGGCCCGTGCCTCCAGTTCGGCGAGGCGCCCGCAGAGCAGATCGATGAATTCCTGTTCCCGGAGAATTTCGCCGTTTGACAATTCCGCTCCCGCTCGCATATACTGACGCCATAAGGTTTCCGAGTTCATGTTTTCGGGTCGCTCCGAATGAACTCATGGAATCCACTAATCTACGAGGTGAATGTCCGGGACGCCAGTGCGCCCCGGTTTTTTTGTTGTGCGGGTGGCCGACCTTCATGTCGTGGCGGTCGTGGCGGTCGTGGCGGTCGTGGCGCCCGGCGGCGGGTCTCGATCCGGCCGACCGGCGGCACGGCCCGCAGTCGGCCGTGATCATGGTGGCGATGCCGATCTTCCGCTCGGAGCGTGCCGCAGCAGGGTGTTGAGCCAGGTGGGGTTCGCGCCCGGCGGCATGCCGATGGTGGCCGTGCCCGTGGCGGTGAAACGCGTGGCCACCGCGTCGGGGGGCTCTGGACGTGCTGCCGTTCGGGTGGGCCTGGGAATGCCGGGCCGCGGGGCGGGCGCGTCGTGCATCCTCGCCTCGCAGCTGGACGGCTTCGTCAGGTGGGGGGACGGAGGCCTTGCAGCAGGACGGCGAGGTGGGCATCGATGAGCTCTTGGGAGAGGGGGCGGGTGCGGGCGATCGCGAAAGTGGTTCGGCCGATCAGACTGGTCGTGACAGCGGGAGCGATGTCGGACCGGATCGCGCCCTCGCGCTGAGCTCGTTCGACCATCTCCTCCATCACCCGGGCGAGGTCGCCGCGCAGGGCGGTGGTAGCGGGCATGTTCAGCTCCCCCAACTGGTCGCCGACGGCGTGGTGTGCGGCCTGGAAGGTGATCAGCTCGCGGAGGAAGAGGCCCAGGGCCTGTCTGGGTGCCGTCTCGGCGAGCAGGTCGCGGCCCCGTCGGACGACCGGGGCGAGCAGGCCGGAGACGGCTGCGTCGAGGAGGGCGTCCTTGCCGCCGAACGTGCGCACGACGGTGGCTGCTCCCAGCCCTGCTTGCTTGGCGATGGTCTCGACGGTGAGGGGTGTGCCGGGCTCGGCCAGCAGCGCGGTTGCCGCGTCGAGTGCGAGCCGGCGGTTGCGCAGGGCGTCGGCCCGGCGCGGAGTTCCGGAGGACGTTGACAAGTGAAACGCACCTTCCACATAATCTAATGGAACGTCAATTCCACTTAGCTTAGCGGGAGGGGCTGCGGATGAACGAGCGGATCCTGATCTGCGGAGGGAGCATCGCCGGGCTGGCCCTGGCGCACTGGCTGACCCGGTACGGCTTCCGCACCACGGTGGTCGAGCGCGCTCCCGCGCTGCGCACCGGCGGCAACGGGGTGGACGTGCGCGCCCAGGCCGTCGAGGTCGCCGAGCGGATGGGGATCATGTCCCGGGTCCGTGAGCTGGCCGCCGATGTCCGAGGAATGAAGTTCGTCGACTCCTCGGACCGGGCCGTCGCCCGGGTCGACACACTGGATCCCGCCTCCGTGGAGATCATGCGAGGCGACCTCGTCGCGCTGCTGGACGAAGTGACCGACACCGAGTACCTCTTCAACGACTCCGTCCGTCGTCTGGAGCAGGACGACGACGGGGTGCTCGTCACCTTCGAACAGGCGCCCGCCCGCCGCTTCCACCTGGTCGTCGGCGCCGACGGGATGCACTCCACCGTCCGCCGGCTCGCCTTCGGGCCGGAGGAACGGTTCGTCCGCTTCAAAGACCACTACTTCGCCTTCGCGAACGCCGACGCCTCCCTCGGCGAGGACCGGTGGGTGACGATGTTCAACACTCCGGGCCGCATGACCGGGATCTACCGCTCCGGGAATCATGCCCAGGCCAAGGCCTACTTCATGTTCCGCTCCGTACCGCTGAAGTACGACCACCGAGATGTCGCGGAGCACAAGCGCCTGATCGGCGAACGCTTCGCCGGAGACGGGGCGTGGCGGATCCGGGAACTCCTCGACTCGGCTCTCGCCGACCCGGAGTTCTACTTCGACGCCCTCGGGCAGGTCAGGATGACGTCCTGGCACAACGGCCGAATCGCGCTCGTCGGGGACGCCGCCTGGTGCGCGTCCCCCGCGTCGGGCGCCGGCGCGGAACTGGCACTGGTCGGCGCCTACCGCCTGGCCGGCGAGCTGGCCGCCGCGGACGGCGACCACCGCACGGCTTTTCGCCGCTATCACACCGTCCACCGCCCGCTGGTCGACCGGAAGCAGCAGATCGGGCCCAACGTCCGCATCATGATCCCCAAGACCGCCGGCGGCCGGTTCGTCCGCGACGCCGTCGCCCGCCTCCCACTCATGAACGCGATCGGCGGACTGGACCGTCGCCTGCAGGCGAGGAACACCGCTTCCCTTCCGGACTACCGGCACCCGCGGCCGTAGCCCGCCCGCCGCCACATCCCGCGACCGGCACGCCATCGGGTCCGGGCCGGCGAAGCCGACGCCTGCTGCTGAAGAATTCCCGGTTCCTCGCGTGCTGCCCACCAGCGCCATCCAGGCCACGCGGTGCGCGGCCGATCACCACAGACGGACGACTCGCGCCGCACACGGAAGGTTCAACGGTGACGTCCCAGCCGTCATCCGAGGGTGACGGCCCATCAAGACCCCACAGAGACGAGCTGCGCGCCCGTTGGCGACCCGCTTGCTTTCGGGTCCGCTGCAGCAGATGCCCACTTTCTCGATCTCCGGTCCGTTCCCGCGAACAGGGCCACCCCGGGCGCCCGGCGGCGACGAGCGGCCCGCGGCAGCTTGCGCCCGCCGTGCCCGGCTGCTCCTCCGGCA
>NZ_JBEYFP010000530.1:0-4202 GCF_040634455.1 Kitasatospora sp. NPDC007106 | reverse complement strand
TTGTGTTGTGGTGACTGGTGTTGAGAGGTGTGCTGTTCAGATCTGCGCGGCGCCGACCCGGCCGACCTCGGTCGCCGGGTCGTCGTCGGGCACCCGCACGGAGAGGTCGACGGCGCCGCTCGCCAGCGGCAGCGTGCTGACCCGCTCGGCCGTCCCGGCCACCCGCTCCAGCGGCCGCAGCGACCAGCGGACCCAGAGCGCCCCGGCCACCCCCGCCGCGGTGACGGCGACCGCGAAGACCGTCAGCTCCAGGGTCGTCAGACGGTCCACGGTGTCCTCGACCTGATGCAGCGGCAGACCGCTGACCAGCACGTCGCCGTCCCGGCCGGCGACCGCCTGCATCCGGTACGGGCCCTCCAGGGCCGGCAGCCGGACGGTGCGCGCCGGGCCGCCGACCGGCAGCGCGGCCAGGGCCCGCTGATCGGCCGCGGAGAGGTCGACCGTGTCGTCGGCGTTGGGGCGGTCGGCGTCGTCGGCGTCCCCGTCGACCACACCGGCCGCGGTGGCGCGGCCGTCCAGCAGCCGGGCGCCGAAGGTGCCGGGGGTCTGCGCCCGGGTGTCGGTGGCACCGCCGCGGTCGGCGTGCTCCAGGCTGGCGGCGTAGCGGCCGCCGGTGTCGGCGAGCTGCTGGTCCAGCCGGTCGACCAGGAAGTGCCGCAGCGCCGCGGTGGTGGCGAAGCCGACCGCGGCGCAGGTGACGACCAGCAGCACCAGCAGTCCGGCGATCAGCCGGGCTCGCAGGGTGCGCGGCACGAGCCGCCCCGCCCGCGCCCGCAGCCGCGCGGTCCGCGGCCGGGCGGCCGTCACGGGGACGCCTTGATCAGGTAGCCGGCGCCGCGCACGGTGTGGATCATCGGCGTCCGGCCCGCGTCGATCTTCTTGCGCAGGTAGCTGATGTACAGCTCCACGACGTGCGCCTGCCCGCCGAAGTCGTACGACCAGACGGCGTCCAGGAGCTGCGCCTTGCTCAGTACCTGCCGGGGGTGGTGCATGAGGTGGGCGAGGAGCGCGTACTCGGTGGGGCTGAGGTCGACCGGCTCACCGCCGCGGGTGACCTCGCGGGCCCGCTCGTCGAGGACGAGGTCGCCGAGGACCAGGGCGTGCGCGGGCGGCTGCCCGGCGGGCGCGGGCGGGGCCGTGCGGCGCAGCAGCCCGCGCAGTCGGACGACCACCTCGGCCAGGCTGAACGGCTTGGTAACGTAGTCGTCGCCGCCCGCCGCGATCCCGGCGATCCGGTCCTCGACGGCGTCCCTGGCGGTGAGGAAGAGCACCCGCACCTCGGGCCGCGCGGCGTGGATACGGCGCAGCACCTCCATGCCGTCGAGGTCGGGGAGCATCATGTCGAGCACCACCGCGTGCGGCCGCCAGGCGGCGGCGGTGCGGACGGCGGCCTCGCCGGTGGTCTCGCCGACGGCCTCCCAGCCCTCGTAGCGGAGCGCCCCGCAGACCACCTCCACCAGGTCCGGTTCGTCGTCGACGACGAGGACCCGCCAGGCCTGCCGGTCGGCGGAGTCGTCCATGGTGCTCCCTCGGTGCGTTGTCACGAGCTCTCATTCTGGCCCGCCGCGATGAGAAAGCGCTGAGATCCCCGAAGCCCTCCCCCACCCGTCGAACCTGCCCTGACCTGCGCGGACGTGCTTCGTGAGGGCCGCCGGGAGGCCGCGCACTCAGAGGCAACTGAGAGCTTGCGGTGCCATCGTGGGCCACCTCGGCGGCACTCGCCGCCGGGTTCGAAGGAGGTTCCCGATGGCTGTCGCAGCCCCACCGCGGTCCGCGGCCCGGACGCACCGGGCGGTCCCGCGCCGTCCGGTCGCCGCCGCTCCGGCCGTCGTGCTCGCGCTGATCGCGGCGGGAGCGCTCGGCGTCACCGCGCTCTGGTGGAAGGACACCGCCTCGGTCGCCGGCGCGGCCGGCTGGCTCACCAACGCGGGCCGGCTCACCGGACTGCTCGCCGGCTACGCCGCACCCGTGCTGATCCTGCTGATGGCCCGGCTGCCCCCGCTGGAGCGGGAGGTCGGCGCCGACCGGCTGGCCCGCTGGCACGCCTTCGGCGGCCGCTGGATGGTCGCCATGGTGACCGTCCACGTGCTGACGATCACCTGGGGGTACGCACTGACCGACGACCGGGGGGTGGTCGCCGAGGGCGTCGACATCGTCTTCCACTACCCCGAGATGATCAAGGCGACGCTGGGCACGCTCCTGCTGCTGGGCACCGGCGCGGTCTCCGCCCGGGCGGCCCGCCGCCGGCTCTCCTACGAGACCTGGTACTACCTGCACCTGGCCACCTACGTGGCCGTCGCACTCACCTTCGGCCACCAGCTCGCGACCGGCGCCGACTTCGGCGACCCCAAGGCCAAGGCCCTCTGGTACGCGCTCTACCTGGGCACCGCCGTCCTGGTCGGCTGGTACCGGCTGGCGCGGCCGTGGCTGCTCGACCGCCGGCACCGGCTGCAGGTCGCCGAGGTCCGCCCGGAGGCCCCCGGGGTGGTGTCGCTCTTCCTGACCGGCCGGCGGCTGGACGAGCTGCGGGCCGAACCCGGGCAGTTCTTCCGGCTGCAGTTCCAGGCGCCCGGACTGCGCTGGGCCGCCAACCCGTACTCGCTGTCGGCGCCGCCGCACCCGAACTTCCTCCGGTTCACCGTCAAGGACCTGGGCGGGCACAGCGCCGCGGTGGCCGCCCTGCGCCCCGGCACCCGGGTGCGCGCCGAGGGCCCGTACGGGGCGTTCACCGGCCGGCTGCAGCGGGAGCAGCGGGTGCTGCTGCTCGGCGCGGGGGTCGGGATCACCCCGCTGCGGGCGCTGTTCGAGACCCTGCCCGGCCGGGTGACCCTGGTGCAGCGGGCCCGGCGGCCCGAGGACCTGATGTTCCGGGAGGAGCTGGAGGCGGTCGCCCGGTGGCGCGGCGGGCAGGTGCACGCCCTGGTCGGGTCGCGCAGCCAGGTCGGCGACCTCGGCACGGCGCTGCGCCGGATCGTCCCCGACCTCGCCGAGCACGAGGTCTACCTGTGCGGCCCGGAGGGGATGGCCGAGGAGGCCGTCCGCTCGCTGCGGGCCGCCGGCGTGCGGCCGAACCGCATCCACCGCGAGTCCTTCGCCCTCTGATCCCCCGTCCCCCAGGAGGACCCCATGCGCCGAGCCGTCGTCAGCAGTGCCGCCACCGCGGCCGGAATCGTGCTGCTGCTCTCGTTGAAGCCGCACGACGGGGCCGGTGTCGCCCCGGTGATCAGCTCGGGCGGCGCCGGCAGCGCCACCGACACCTCGTCCGGCAGCTCGTCCGGCTCCTCGGGGTCGTCGGGCAGCTCGTCCGGCTCCTCGTCGTCCTCGACGAGAACGGTCACCGGGGACGCCGCGAACACCCGCTACGGCCCCGTCCAGGTGAAGGTCACCCTCGACGGAAGCCGGATCACCAACGTCGACGTCGTCCAGTACCCCTCGAACGACCACCGCGACCAGGAGATCAACAGCTACGCGCTGCCGCTGCTGAACCAGGAGGCGATAGCCGCCCAGAGCGCCCGGATCGACGTGGTCAGCGGTGCGACCTTCACCAGCGACGGCTACACCCGCTCGCTGCAGAGCGCCCTCGACAAGGCCGGGCGGTGAGCGGGCCGTGCTGCGCCGTGCCGAGCCCGTGATGGGCACCGTCTTCTCCTTCACCGTGCGCGACCCCGGCCCGGGCACCCCCGGGGTGCTCGACCGGATCGCCGAACGGCTGCACCGGATCGACGCGGTCTTCTCCCCGTACCGCGCCGACTCCGACATCAGCCGTCTGGACCGCGGCGAACTCTCCCTCGACGCCTGCGACCCGGAGGTGCCGGCCGTGCTCGCGGCCTGCCGGGAGGTGGCGGCGGAGACCGACGGCTGGTTCACCGAGCGGCCCGGCGGCCGGCTCGACCCGAGCGGCTGGGTGAAGGGCTGGGCGGTCGAGGAGGCCGCCCGGATGCTGCACGCCTCCGGCTCCCGGGAGCACTGCGTCAGCGGCGGCGGCGACGTGCAGACCGCGGGCGGGCCCTGGCGGGTCGGGATCGCCCATCCGCTGCGGCCGGGCCGGCTCGCAGCCGTCCTGGGCGCCGCGTTCGGCGGTGCCGGAGGTCGCCACCGCCTGCCGTTCGTGGAGTCAGCGAGCAGCATGCGGAACCTTCCCGTGCAACGCGCCTGCGGGTGGTGGTGGGCGCGCCGGTCGGGAGAGTCTGTCCGGGCCGTAT
>NZ_JBEYFP010000529.1:0-4209 GCF_040634455.1 Kitasatospora sp. NPDC007106 | reverse complement strand
CGACCCGCCCGAGTTCGGCGGCCGCCGGGCGCTGACACCGGCCGCGCCGCCCGGGCGGCGGGAGGGTACCGTTCCGCGGAACCGAATGCTCCGTTTCACGCGTCTCCCACTGATGACCGCCGGGCCCGGCCGGGGTCGTGAGCCGGGCAGCGGCGCCGGTCTGGGAGACTGATAGGCGATGACAACTGCGAAGACGACCGGAACTCCCGCCCTCACCCACGGGGTCCGCGCCGAGGCGGCCATCGACCTGGCCGCCCTGCGGGAGAACCTCGCCGCGCTGGGGGCCCGTACCGATGCCGCGCTGATGGCCGTGGTCAAGGCGGACGCCTACGGCCACGGCGCGCTGCCGTGCGCCCGCGAGGCGGTCGCCGCGGGCGTGCGCTGGCTGGGCACCGCCACCCCCGAGGAGGCGCTCGCCCTGCGCGCCGCGGGCATCCGCCCCGAGCAGGCCCGCATCCTGTGCTGGCTGTGGACCCCGGGCGGCCCCTGGGCCCAGGCGCTGCGCTCGCACGTCGACGTCTCCGTCAGCGGCCGCTGGGCGCTCGACGAGCTGCTCGCCGCCGTCCGCGAGACGGGCGTGCCCGGCCGCGTCCACCTCAAGGCCGACACCGGCCTCGGCCGCAACGGCTGCCAGCCGCACGACTGGCCCGAGCTGGTCGCCGCCGCCCTGCGCGCCCAGGCCGAGGGCCTGATCGAGGTCGTCGGCCTCTGGTCGCACTTCGCCGCCGCCGACGAGCCCGGCCACCCCTCCGTCCAGGTCCAGCTGGACGGCTTCGCCTCCGCCGTCGCGCACGCCGAGGCGCAGGGCGTGCGGCCCGAGGTCCGGCACCTGGCGAACTCGCCGGCCACCCTGCTGCTGCCGCAGTCGCACTACGACCTCGTCCGGCCCGGCCTCGCCATGTACGGCCTCTCCCCGGTGCCGGACATCGGCACCCCCGCCGACTTCGGGCTGCGCCCCGTGATGTCGCTCACGGCCCGGCTCGCCCTGGTCAAGACCGTCCCCGGCGGGCACGGGGTCAGCTACGGCCACCACTACACGACGCCCGGCGACACCACCCTCGGCCTGGTGCCGGTCGGCTACGCGGACGGCATCCCGCGGCACGCCTCCAACACCGGCCCCGTCCAGATCTCCGGCAAGTGGCACACCGTCGCGGGCCGGGTCGCGATGGACCAGTTCGTCGTCGACCTCGGCGGCGACACCCCGCCGGTCGGCGAGGAGGTCCTGCTCTTCGGCAGCGGCGAGCGCGGCGAGCCCACCGCCGAGGACTGGGGCCGCGCCTGCGGCACCCTCTCGTACGAGATCGTCACCCGGATCGGCTCCCGGGTGCCGCGCCGCTACGTGGGCGCGGGGGACGGGTCGGGCCTCTGATGGCGGAGGGCGCCGACGGGAATCCGGTCGCCGCGGTGGCCAAGGCCGCCGGGGCGGCCTCCGGCGGCGTGAGCAGGGCCGGCCTGATCGGCATATCGCTCGGCGTGGTCGCGGCCGGTGCCGCCGCCGGCGTCGCCGTCGAGCGCCTCACCGTCGGCCGCTCGATGCGCCGCCGCGCCCGCGAGGAGCTGGACGCCGCCGCCCCGTACGGCTCGCTGCGCGGCCGCCCGCGCACCGTCACCGCCCCCGACGGCACCGAGCTGTACGTCGAGCTCGACGGCACCGGCTGGGACGAGGCGGTGCCCGGACCGGCCGGGCGGCCCGAGCAGCCCGAGGACGAGGGCCAGCGCCGCCGCGCCTGGTTCACCCGGCGCCGCGGCGCCGCCGGCGTCGACCGCACCGGACTGCCCGGCCTGCTCGGCGGCACCGGCGCCCTGGCCCGGGCCGGCCGGCCCGCCGAGGCGGCCCCCGCCGACACCCCGACACCGCTGACCGTCGTCTTCTGCCACGGCTACTGCCTCAACCAGGACAGCTGGCACTTCCAGCGCGCCGCGTTCCGCGAGGGCCTGCGGCTGGTCTTCTGGGACCAGCGAAGCCACGGCCGCTCCGAGCGCTCCCGCTCCTACCTGGCCGGCGAGCCCGCCTCCATCGACCAGCTCGGCGGCGACCTCAAGGCCGTCCTCGACGCCGTCGCCCCCGAGGGCCCGGTCGTGCTGGTCGGCCACTCCATGGGCGGCATGACCGTGATGGCCCTCGCCGACCAGCACCCGGAGCTGTTCCGCGAACGGGTCGCCGGGGTCGGCCTGGTCGGCACCCTGGCCGGCGACTGGAACTCCGTCACCCTCGGCCTGCCCGCGGCCGGCGCCCGGCTGCTGCGCAAGCTCGCCCCCGCCACCGTCCGGCTGCTCGGCCGCCAGGTCGAACTCGTCGAGGCCACCCGCCGGATCGGCGCCGACGTCGCCGCGGTCTTCTACCGCCGCTTCTCCTTCGGCTCCAAGGACGTCGACCCGCAGGTCGTCCGGTTCGCCGAACAGCTCCTCGACGCCACCCCGATCGACGTGGTCGCCGAGTTCTACCCGGCCTTCGGCCTGCACGACAAGAAGGCCGCGCTGGCCGCCCTCGACGGCGTCCCCGTCCTCGTCCTGGCCGGGACGGAGGACCTGCTCACCCCGCCCGCGCACAGCGAGGAGATCGCCCGGGCACTGCCCGGCGCCGAGCTGGTCGTCCTCCCCGAGACCGGACACCTGCTGATGCTGGAACGGCCCGCCGAGGTCGACCGGTACCTGGCCGGGCTGCTGCGGCGCGCCGCCGGACACGCCGGCGTCCCCGCCCCGCCCGACCCGAGCCCCCACCCCTGACCGCGGCCCCGCCGCCACCCGGAAGGACACCGACACCCCCATGGGCAACCAGCTCACCCTCACCGTCGCCACCCCCGAGCGGATGGGCCGGCTCGGGAAGGGCCTCGCCGCGCTGCTGCGCCCCGGCGACCTGGTACTGCTGCACGGGGAGCTCGGCGCGGGCAAGACCACGCTCACCCGGGGCCTCGGCGAGGGCCTCGGCGTGCGCGGCGCGGTCACCTCGCCGACCTTCGTGATCGCCCGCGTCCACCCGCCGCTCGGCGGCGGCCCGGCCCTCGTCCACGTGGACGCCTACCGGCTCGGCGGCGGCCTGGACGAGATGGAGGACCTCGACCTGGACGTGTCCTTGCCCGAGTCGGTGGTCGTCGTCGAGTGGGGCGAGGGCAAGGTCGAGCAGCTCAGCGAGGACCGCCTGGAGGTCCGGATCCACCGGGCGATCGGCGGCGCCGCGGAGGAGGCCGACGACCTCGACCCGCGCCGGGTCACCGTGACCGGCCTCGGCGGCCGCTGGGACGGCGTCGACCTCGCCGTCCTCGACCGGGGCTGATCCCGCCGGCACGCCCCGGCACCTCCCCGCCCGCGACACCCCGACACTTCCCGACACGGCGTCGGGAAGGTGTTGCGGCCCGGCCTGCCCTCGTGATGGGATGGGAACTGCGGTTAGGTCTGCCTAACTAGGGAGGCGCCCCGATGGCGAGCACCACCCCCGCTGCGGCACCCACGCCGCAGGACCGTCCCGACGACACCGCGGCCCGGCCCGGCGAGGTCCCGATGCGCGCCCTGCTGGCCTCCTGCGCGTCCGCCGCCGCCGTCTCCACCCCGCCCGCGCGCCCGCAGCCCGCGGCGCAGGACCACCCGGAGCCCACCGCGCCGCCGCGCGCGGCCTGACACCGCACCGCCGCCCGCGCGGGACGGCACCGGCCGGAGCCCCGGCCCGGGCCGCTGCTCCGCGACGGCGGCTGCTCAGCGACGGCAACTGCTCCGCGAGGGCTGCTACTCCGCGAGGGCTGCTACTCCGCGACGAAGACCCGGGTACCGGTCGGCGCGAAGTCCCACAGCACCTGCCCGTCCGCCCGGGACGAGCGGATCCCGCCGGTGCGCAGGCCCGCGTCCGGCGGCGCCGTCGAGCCGTCCACCGCCGAACCGAAGCCGAACACCACCTCACCCTGCTCGGTGAACCGCACCACGTGCTCGATCTGCCGGTGATCGGTGCCCTTTCCGGTCGCCGTCCGGCTGTACACGCTGTAGCTGCCCGGAGTGGGCTCCACCGAGCCCGGCGTCACCGCGAACGAGGCCTGCAGCTGCGGGTCCTTCCGCGGGTCGACCAGCCACACCCGGTGCTGCGAGACCGAGTACACCACCCGGTAGCCCGTCCCCGACGAGGCGTCCTTCCTGGTGCTCGGCCTCCACGCCGCGCTGACCCAGGTGCCCAAGGAGCTGATGGAGGCCGCCAAGCTGGACGGCGCCACCGGCCTGCAGGCC
>NZ_JBEYFP010000528.1:0-4221 GCF_040634455.1 Kitasatospora sp. NPDC007106 | reverse complement strand
CTGCGCGAGACCCTGGAGGCCGGGGCGACCCGGATCTCCGTCCAGATCAGCGTGCTCGGCGACGAGCAGTCCCCGGAAGGAGGGGGTACGCCGTGAGCAACGCCATGGAACACCCGCTCACCGCCGCGATAAAGCCGCTGCTGGACGCGGTGGGCGCCACCGCGGTCGAGCCGGCCGAGGCGCGCCCGGACGACGTCCTCCTGGAGTGGGACGGCGAGGCGGCCGTGGCGGTGCGGCTCCCGCACCTGAGCAGTGCGCTGGACCGGCTGCTCGCGGAGATGGTGCGCCAGTTCGACGGGCGCCCGCTGACCGAGCTCGACCGGGCCGAGAAGCAGCACGTGGTCGCCCTGCTGGAGGAGCGCGGGGCGTTCACCGTCCGCCACGGGGTGGAGACGGTGGCCTCGGCGCTCGGCGTCAGCCGCTTCACGGTCTACAACTACCTGAACCGGCAGGAAGGCTCCCGGAAGGGCTGACACCGCCCGCCCCGAGTCTTCACCGCCCGCCGCGCCGGGCCCATTGGCGGATCCCACACGACATCCCCCGGCAATCCGGCCCGCCGCGAAACGTAACCACCAACCGTTCAACAAAGTGTTGACGGTCTGCGGTGGTGGATCTAGCTTGTGCGAGTGGCACCACTCTTCAGGAGGTCCACCCGTGACCAACGAATCCACCGCTCCGACCGCGGACGCCGGGGCGCTTGAGTCCCTGGCGGCGGCCCCGGCCGCCGATCTGCGGGAGACGCTGCTGGAGATCTGCTCCAGCCCCCGCTGGGCCGAGGCGGTCGCGGCCGCCCGGCCGTGGCGGGACCGCACGGCCCTGCTCGACGCCAACGCCGCCGCCATGGCCGTCCTCGACACCGCGGACCTCGCCGACGCGATGGCCGGCCACGCCCGGATCGGCACGCCGAAGGCCGGCGACGCCACCTCCGAGCGCGAGCAGGCCGGCATCCGGGGAGCCGACAGTGCGCTCCTCGACGACCTGCGCGAGGCCAACGCCGCCTACGAGGCGAAGTTCGGCCACGTTTTCCTGATCTGTGCGACCGGCCGCACGGCCGCGACCATGCTCGCCTCGCTGCGCGAGCGCCACCCCAACGACGCCGCCACCGAGCGCGAGATCGTCCGCGGCGAGCTGCGCAAGATCAACGACATCCGCATCAACCGGCTGCTCGACGGGGCCTAGACTCCTGACGGTCAGTCAATTCCTGCCATCAGTAAGGTGTTTCAACCCATGACTGGCATCTCCACGCATGTGCTCGACACCAGCCTCGGCCGCCCGGCCGAGGGCGTGCCGGTCGAGCTGGCACTGCACACCGAGGGTGGCTGGAAGGTGCTCGGCACCTCCGCCACGGACTCCGACGGCCGGGCCAAGGACCTGCCGGCCGCGGAGGCGGGCTCGGTCGTCCGGCTGCTCTTCGACACCACCGCGTACTACGCGGCCCGGGGCGAGGCGGCGCCGTTCTTCCCCGAGGTAGCGATCGTCTTCACGGTCGCGCCCGCGCAGCACCACTACCACGTGCCGTTGCTGCTCAACCCGTTCGGCTACTCGGTCTACCGCGGAAGCTAGAAGACCGACCTGGAACCTTAGGAGCCATGCCATGGCCCACGTGCTCGGCCAGAACCAGTACGGCAAGGCGGAGAACCGCATCGTCCGGGTCTACCGCGACTCCACCCGGCACGAGATCAAGGACCTGAACGTCTCGGTCTCCCTGCAGGGCGAGTTCGAGGACGTCCACCTCACCGGCTCCAACGCCAACTGCCTGCCCACCGACACGACGAAGAACACCGTCTACGCCTTCGCCAAGGAGTACGGCATCGAGTCGGCGGAGGCCTTCGGCATCACGCTGGCCCGCCACTTCGTCGAGAACACCGAGCGCGGTGTGGTGCACAGCGCCCGCATCCGCATCGAGGAGTACACCTGGGACCGCATCCGGACCCCGGACAGCTCCGCCCGCTTCATCGGCTCCGAGGAGGTCGGCCACTCCTTCGTCCGCAACGGCCAGGAGGTACGCACCTCCGAGATCGTGTTCGACGGCGAGTCCGTCCAGGTGATCTCCGGGCTCAAGGACCTGGTCGTGATGAACACGACCAACTCCGAGTTCTGGGGCTACATCAAGGACAAGTACACCACCCTCCAGGAGGCCTACGACCGCATCCTGGCGACCCAGGTGACGGCCCGTTGGAAGTACGGCTACACCGGCCGCGACGACGAGCCGCAGCCGAACTGGAACCGCTCCTACAACCACGTGAAGCGCCACATGCTGGAGGCCTTCGCCGAGACGTACTCCTACTCACTGCAGCAGACCCTGCACGCGATGGGCACCCGGGTGCTGAACAACCGCGCCGAGGTGGACGAGGTCCGCCTGGAGCTCCCCAACAAGCACCACTTCCTCGTCGACCTGGAGCCCTTCGGCCTCAAGAACGAGAACGAGGTGTACTACGCCGCCGACCGGATGTACGGCCTGATCGAGGGCACCGTCCACCGCGAGGGCGTCGTCCCGGTCATACCCGTCGCCTGACCGGACCGGCACCCGCCCGCCACGGGCCGGACGGCGCCGCCGCGGGGCCCCTGTGCTTCCCCGCGCCGGCCTCCGCACCCCGTCCGGCCCGCCCCACCCGCCGCCCCGCCCGCGGCACACCCCCAGCCCTCGCCCCCAAGGAGTTCACGCCATGGCAGTCCAGCCCCCACCCGCCGACCAGCGGATCGTGATCGAGAACGTCGCCGTCGCGACGGTGGACGCAGACGACACCGAGTACGCCCGCGGCCACGTGGTGATCCTCGGCAACCGGATCGAGTCGGTCGGCGACGGCCCCGCCCCGCAGTGGCTGGACAACGTGGTGCGCCGGATCAACGGCGAGGGCCATCTGGTCACCCCGGGCCTGGTCAACACCCACCACCACTTCTACCAGTGGATCACCCGCGGCCTCGCCCAGGACAACATCCTCTTCGACTGGCTGGTCGCGCTCTACCCGACCTGGGCCCGGATCGACGAGAAGCTGGTGCACGCCGCCACCCAGGGCTCGGCTGCCGCGCTGCTCAAGTCCGGCTGCACCACCGCCTCCGACCACCACTACGTCTTCCCGCAGGGCGGCGGCGACGTCCTCGGCGCCTCGATCGAGGGCGTGCAGGAGCTCGGCCTGCGCTTCACCGCGCTGCGCGGCTCGATGGACCGCAGCAAGAAGGACGGCGGCCTGCCGCCGGACCACGCGGTGGAGCGGACCGAGGACATCCTGATCGCCTCCGAGGCCGCCGTCGACACGTGGCACGACGCCTCCTTCGGCTCGATGCTGCACGTGGCCCTCGCACCCTGCTCCCCCTTCTCCGTCTCCACCGAACTCCTCAGGGAGTCGGCCGTGCTGGCCCGCCGCAAGGGCGTCCGGCTGCACACCCACGGCTCGGAGACGGCCGAGGAGGAGCAGTTCTGCAAGGAGCTGTTCGGCATGGGGCCGACCGACTACTTCGAGTCCACCGGCTGGCTCGGCGAGGACGTGTGGATGGCGCACTGCGTCCACATGAACGACTCCGACATCGCGAAGTTCGCCGAGACCGGCACCGGTGTCGCCCACTGCCCCTCGTCCAACGCCCGTCTGGCGGCCGGCATCGCCCGCGTCCCGGACATGCTGAAGGCCGGCGTGCCGGTGGGCCTCGGCGTCGACGGCACCGCCTCCAACGAGTCCGGCGAGCTCGGCACCGAGCTGCGCAACGCGCTGCTGATCAACCGCCTGCACGGCCGCCCCGACGCGCTGACGGCACGCCAGTCGCTGCGCCTGGGCACCATGGGCGGCGCCCGGGTGCTCGGCCGGCAGAACGAGATCGGCTCCATCGAGGCCGGCAAGCTCGCCGACCTGGCCCTGTGGAAGGTCGACGGCATCATGCACTCCTCGATCGCCGACCCGGTGGCCGCGCTCACCATGGGTGCCCTGCCGCCGCTGGCGGTGCTGTTCGTCAACGGCAACGCCGTCGTCGAGAAGGGCGTGCTGACCACCGTCGACGAGGACCGGATCGCGCTGGCCTGCGCCCGCGCCGCGAAGGAGCTCGCCTCCCGCGCCTGACCCCCGCACTCCGGGCCGTACCAGGGACGGTACGCCACCCGGACTCCGTGGCCCCCGGCCGGCCCACAGCGGGCCGGTGGCCGTACGGAGCACAGCCCCCGGACCCACGGCGAGGGTCCGGGGGCTGCGGCGCGCCCGGGCCCGCTGCCGCCGGAACGGTCGAAGGCCCCGC
>NZ_JBEYFP010000527.1:0-4228 GCF_040634455.1 Kitasatospora sp. NPDC007106 | reverse complement strand
GCTTTCGGCCGAAGGCCGGGAGGTGCCCCCACGCGCCCCCGAGGTGATTGCCCATCTCAGGCGGCGACGGCGGTGCCCTCACCCGGGGCGGGCTCCGGGGCGGTCTCGGCGGCCGGTTCCTGCCGGGGCGTGCCGAGGCCGGACTCGCGGAGCATCGGGACGGCGGCGACCGCGGTGGTGACGGCTATCAGGGCGGCGATCAGCAGCCAGGTCTGCGGGATGCCGAGGCCTTCCAGGGCGATGCCGGTGAGGGCGGGGCCGACGGCGGCGAGTCCGGCGATCAGCAGGTCGGCGGCGGTGCTGACCCGGCCGAGCAGGTGCCGCGGGGACTGGCTGATGAGTGCCTGGCCGACCACGATGCCGGCGGGCGGGGTGAGCAGGATCAGCAGGACGAGCAGCGGGCCGACCACCCAGGGCAGCGCGGTGAAGGCGATCACGGCGGTGCCGGCGGCCCACACCGCGCCGATGGCCAGGAAGAGCTGCCCCGGCCTGAGCACCTTGAGGACGCGCGGTGCGGCGAGCGAGCCGAGCACGGCGCCGACGCCGGCGCAGGCAAGCACGGTGCCGATCGCGGTGCCGCCGCTGCCGCCGTCCCGGAGGGTGACGACCATGGCGACCTCGGAGGCGGCGCCGACCAGGTTGAGCAGGGCACCGAAGAGCAGGGCGCGCAGCAGGGCGGGCTGCCGGAGCAGCCAGCGCAGGCCGGCGGTGGGGCTGTTGTCGGTGCGGGTGCCGGGTTCGGCGGGGGCGGGGCGGGTGGCCATCCGCAGCAGCAGCACGGCGGAGACGGCGTAGGAGGCGGCGTCCGCGGTGAACGGCAGGATCCGGTCGACGGTGAACAGCCAGCCGCCGAGGAAGGGGCCGAGCAGGGAGGCGGCGGCCATCGCGGCCTGGTCCTTGGCGAGCGCGTCGGAGAGGTGCTCCTCGGCGACGACGTCCCGGACGGCGATGGTGGAGGCGGGGGCGAACACCGCGGTGGCCACGCCCTCGACGACGGCGACGGCGAGCAGCTGCGGGTAGCCGAGCACGCCGAGTCCGGCGGCGGCCGGGACGGAGCCGACGGCGACCAGGCGGACGAGGTCGGCGCCGAGCATCAGCCGCCGACGGTCGACCTTGTCGGCGAGCTGTCCGGCGGGGATCCGCAGCAGCATCCTGGTCAGCAGTGAGCAGCTGGCCACCAGTCCGGCCTGGGCGGCGCCGCCGCCGAGGGAGAGCACGAGCAGCGGGAACGCGATCAGGGACATCTGGGAGCCGAGCGTCGACAGGGCCGAGCCGATCCAGTACCGCCTGAAGTCCCGGTTCGCGCTCAGCACTCCGGGGTCAGCCATCGTCCACCTCCGAGGTTGTGCCGGCGTCAGAGTCGGCCGGCCGTGTGCAGCAGGTCGAGCAGGGCCGCGTCGACCTCGTCCTGGAAGACGGCCAGTGCGGCGGCGTTCTCGCCGTGCTGGTACTGGTCGTCGCAGGTGATCCAGCGGCCCTCGGTGCGGTCGGCGGGCAGGTAGCCGTCGGCGAGGGTGCCGACCTCCCAGCCGGGCCGGCCGGCGGTCTCCCAGCAGCTGGAGAGCACGCCGTCGGCGTTGACCACCGCGCCGTAGCGGCCGTCCTGGTAGGTGCAGGCCTGGCAGCCGTCGTTGGGGCGCGGCCGGGTCAGCGCGAAGCCGAGTTCCAGGGCGCGGGCGTGCCAGCGGGTGAAGTCCGCGGCGAGGCCGCTGCCGTAGGCGAGTTCGTTGCCGTAGCCGACGCCGACGTCGCCGACCAGGGCGAACTGCAGTCCGCAGCGGGCCGGGTCGAGGCCGGCGGCGAGGCGTTCCAGCAGGGCGTCCATGCCGTGCCGGTTGTGGTGCGAGACGTTGATCCGCAGGTGCCAGCGGATCGACTCGGCGGCCGCCATCGCCTTGGCCACGTTGTGCACGATGGCGTCGAAGGTGCCGCCGCCGGAGCGGCGGATCCGGATCGCGTCGTGCTCCTCGCGGTCGCCGTCGAAGGTGATCTGGACGGACCTGAGACCGGCCGCGTTCAGCTCCTTGGCGATCAGCGGGGTGAGCATCGTGCCGTTGGAGATCATGCCGGCCTCCAGCTCGCCCAACTCGGCCGCCCGGTGGAGCAGTTCCCGGGCGCCGCGGAAGTTGAGCAGCGGCTCGCCGCCGAACAGCATCACGGCCAGCCGGTCGAGTCCGGCCTCGGCCATCCGCTGCCGGGTGAAGTCGAGGACCTCGCCGATCATCTCGGAGGTCAGCCGGGCGTGCTTGATCCGCGGCGGCCGGTTGCCGCCCTTCGGGTCCTGCCCGGTGTTCTGGAAGCAGTAGCCGCAGCCGAGGTTGCAGTCGGTGCTGGTGAGCACCGTCAGCGAGTAGGAGCGGAAGGCCCTGGCGTCGAGCAGGCCGGTGTCCCGCAGCCGCTGCTCGGCCGCGGGTGCGAGGCCGCCGTCCGGGCCGACCTGGCCGGGACGGAGCCGGGCGACTCCCCCGTCGCCGAGGAACCACCAGCCGGCGTCGGCCCTGCGGAGCAGGCGGTACCGGTCGGGGCGGAGGGCGGGCTGGGTTGCGGGCACGGTGACCTCCATGGGCCTGGGAAGGGGGACGGGGCCCGCCGGTCGGCGGGCCCCGTTGGCCGGGTCGATCAGTTCGCGGTGCCGGTGTTGATGATGCACCAGGGGGTGTCCTCGGCGTCCGCGCTGTGGGCGACGACCTCGACGTCCTCGTCGTCCAGCTTGGTGGTGCCGGTGTTGATGACGCACCACGGGGTGTCCTCGGTCTCGCCGCTGTGGGCGACGACCTCGACGTCCTCGTCGACGTTGGTCTTGCCGGTGTTGATGACGCACCAGGGGGTGTCCTCGGCGTCGCCGCTGTGCGCCACGACCTCGACGTCCTCGTCGCGGGTGGGCTCGGTGTTCTCGGCCATGGTGGTCTCCAGTCCTGGTTCGGCGGGCGGGCCCGGTCGGCGCACCCGGCTCGGTGCTGCGGCCGGCGGTTCGTCCGCCGACACCGAGAAAGCTAGGAACGCCCGGCACGGCGGCGGTTCAGCCGCGGTACAGGACGGCCCTTGCGCAGGTCGGGGCCGGTGTCGGTCCTCCGGCGGTGGCGCCGCGGCACCGTCGGGGACCGCCCCGCACCCGCCGTGGCCTGCGGATGTACCGGATCCGGGGCACCGCCGAACCGGCCGCCGACCGCGGACGGGCACCGTGGCGGGGACGGCCCTGCTGCGGGAAGAGGTGGACGATGGACCTGGCCGAACTCGTGGGCCTGCGCCCGACGCCCTGCGCCGGCCTGCTGCTGACGCTCACCCGCCGCTGCCCGCTCAGCTGTGCGCACTGCTCGACCGCCTCCGACATGCGGGGCGCCGACCCGCCGGAGGGCGGACTGCTGCGCCTCGTCCGGTCGTTCACCGCGGCCGACCGGCCGGAGCTGGTGCTGCTGACCGGCGGAGAGCCGCTGCTGCGGCCCGAGCTGGTCGCCGAACTCGCGGATGCCGCACGGGTGTCCGGGGCGCGGACGGCGGTGCTCAGCGGGATGTTCTTCGCCCGCGGCGGCCGCGTCCCCCGCCGGATCGCGGCGGCGGTCGGCCGGGTCGACCACTTCTCCGCCAGCCTGGACGCCTTCCACGAACGGGAGGTGCCGCGCGCGGACGTCTTCACCGTGCTGCGCACCGTGCTGGACGGCGGGGTCCCGGTGAGCCTGCACCTGACCGGCGGCGGCCCGGACGACCCGTACCTCGCCGAGGTCACCGGGCAGGTCCGCCAGGTCTTCGGCGACGCCGTGCCGATGCTGGTCAACGAGGTGCGCGCGGTCGGCCGGGCGGCGGGCTGGGCGGCCCGGCAGTCCGCACCGGGCCCGGACGGCCGGCCGGTGCCCTGCGCGATGGCCGCCTGGCCGGTGGTCGCCGCGGACGGCGCCGTGCTCGCCTGCTGCAACCAGCAGGTGGTGGACCGGCGCCCCGTCCCCGCGCACCTGCTGCTCGGCCACACCGACCGCGACGACTGGGCCGCCGTACGGCGCCGGGCGCTGACCGGGCCGGTGCTGCGGATGGTCCGCGCGGTCGGCGCCCCGCACCTGTACGCCCGCTTCGGCACGGCGACGGACTGCACCGGCACCTGCGCCGGCTGCCGCGCCCTGCCCGACCACCCGGCGGTGTACGCGGCCGCCGCCCGCACGGGCGCCGGGCCGGTCGGCGAACTGCTCGACCTGCAGGCCGCGCACGCCCAGGCGGCCGGGCCGGCCGCCCTGGTCCG
>NZ_JBEYFP010000526.1:0-4234 GCF_040634455.1 Kitasatospora sp. NPDC007106 | reverse complement strand
GCTGGTGTTCATGGCCCAGATGGCCACCACCGTCTACCTGCCGTCGCTGCCGGCCGTCGAGCGGGACCTGGGCGTCTCGCGCAGCCTCGCCGCGCTGTCCGTGTCGCTGTTCGTGGTCGGCGCGGCCGCACCCGTGGTGTTCTGGGGGCGGGCCGCCGACCGGTACGGCCGGCGGGCGGCGGTGCTCGCCTCGCTGGCCCTCTTCACCGGCTCCAGTGCGCTGCTCGCGGCCACCGGCTCGGTCACCGTGCTGCTGGTGCTGCGCGCCGTGCAGGGCGTCGGTGCGGGTGGCGCCGCCATCATCGCCCGGATCTTCGTCCGGGACCTCGGCGGCGGCGACGCGCTCGCCCGCCGGCTGTCGGTGCTGTCCGTCGCGTTCGTCTCGGCGCTCGGCGGCGGCCAGTTCCTGGGCGGCCTGATCGGCCGGTACGCGGACTGGCGGGCCGGTTTCGCCGTCCTGGCCGCCGTCGGTGCGGCGGGTGCGGTCGGTGTGCTCACGCTCCCGCTGGAGCCGGGCCGCGGCCGGCAGGAGCAGGCCGGCATGGTCCGGATCTACCTGGGCATCCTGAGTGTCCGGCAGTTCCTGCTGCCGACCGTCGCGGGCGGTCTCGGGTTCGCCACCATCGTCCTGCTCCAGGAGGTGGCGCCCTTCGTGACCCAGCAGCACTTCGGCCTGACCGCCGGCGAGTACGGCGACCTGGGGCTGCTGTTCGGCCTGGCGTACCTGGCCGGGGCGCTGCTGGTGAACCGGCTGGTCGCCACGGTGGGATCGTCCTGGCTGATGCGCCTGGGCGCCCTGGTGATGACCGGCTCCGGGCTGCTGACGGTCGCGCTCTGGCTGGTGCCGGGTCTCGGGACGACGGCGGCGCTGGTGGTGTTCGTGGCGCTCTACTGCGCCACCACCTTCGGCCAGGCGGCGCTGTTCCCGAGCAGCATGGCGGTCGCGGTGAGCGCCGTGACCGAGCACGGTGCCTACGCGGTGGCCCTGTGCGGCTTCCTCGCGCAGTCCATCGCCGGGGTCGCCGCCACCGCCGCCGTCCTGCTGCACGCGGACCTCGCCTGGTCGGCCGTCGCGACCGGCCTCAGCGCCGCGGCCCTGCTGCTGGTCGGCCGGCGCGGCCCGCGCCCCGCGCACCCGGGTGCCTGACCCCGCCCGCTCCACCGCAAGCCCCCGTACTCCACAGCGATCAGCAAGGTCCCATGACGACACTCCGTTCCCACATCGACACCACGTCGGAGACGTTCCGCCGCAACGCCGCGGCCTTCGACGACAAGCGCCGCATCATCGCGCAGGCCCGGGCGGCCGCGCTGGCCGGCGGCGACGCGAAGGCCCACCGCCGGCACGCCGAACGCGGCAAGCTGACCGCCCGCGAGCGCGTGATGCGCCTGCTGGACCCGGGGACCCCGTTCCTGGAGGTCGGGCAGCTGGTCGCGCACGACGTGTACGACGAACCCGTCCCGTCCGCCGCCCTGGTCACCGGGGTCGGCACGGTCGGCGGCCGGCCGACGATGGTCTTCGCCAACGACGCGACCGTCAAGGGCGGGACGTACTTCCCGCTGACCGTGCAGAAGCACCTGCGGGCCCAGAAGGTGGCCCGGCAGAACGGCCTGCCCTGCATCTACCTGGTCGACTCCGGCGGCATCTACCTGCCGCTCCAGGAGGACCTCTTCCCCGACGAGTACCACCTGGGCCGGATGTTCCGGAACATCGCCGAGATGTCCGCCCTCGGACTGCCGCAGATCGCCGCGGTGATGGGGTCGTGCACGGCGGGCGGGGCCTACATCCCGGCCATGTGCGACGAGGCGGTGATCGTCCGGGGCAACGGCACGATCTTCCTCGGCGGGCCGCAGCTGGTGCGCGCGGCGACCGGCGAGGTCGTCGACGCGGAGACGCTCGGCGGCGCCGACCTGCACACCCGGGTGACCGGGGTCGCGGACCACATCGCCGAGAACGACGAGCACGCGCTGGAACTCGTCCGGGAGATCGCCGTCCGCAACAGCCGCAGGGCCGTGTCGGGGCCGCCGCGCGAGCCGCGCCCGCCGCTCCACGACCCGGCCGAACTGCCCGGCATCATCAGCGCCGGCCTGCGCGAGCACATCCCGGCCCGCGAGGTGCTGGCCCGGCTGCTCGACGGCAGCGAGTTCACCGAGTACCGCAGCCGCTACGGGCCGACGATCGTCTGCGGCACCGGACACGTCGGCGGCTACCCCGTCGGTGTGGTCGTCAACGACGGCGTGCTGTTCCCCGAGAGCGCCCAGAAGGCCGCCAACTTCATCGAGTTGTGCGTCCAGCGGGACCTCCCGCTGCTGTTCCTGCACAACATCAACGGCTTCATGGTGGGCGCCGAGTACGAGGCGGCCGGCATCGCCAAGCACGGCGCCAAGCTGGTCAACGCGGTCTCCTGCGCGAGGGTGCCGAAGTTCAGCCTGGTGATCGGCGGCAGCTTCGGCGCCGGCAACTTCGCCATGTGCGGCCGCTCGATGGGCCCGCGGATGATGGCGATGTGGCCGAGCGCCAAGTCGACGGCGGTGGGCGGGGAGCAGACCGCGACCGTGATGGCGCTGATCCGCGGCGACCAGCTCGCCAAGGAGGGCCGGACCCTCTCCGCCGAGGAGGAGGAGTCCATCAAGCGGCCGATCATCGACACCTACGAACGCCAGTCGCACCCGCTGTACTACGCCGCCCGGATGTGGGTGGACGCCGTGGTGGACCCGACCGACACCCGCGAGTGGCTGACGCTGTGCCTGGCGATGGCCGCCGACGGTCCCCAGCAGGAGACGCGCTTCGGCGTGTTCAGGATGTGATGACGATGCTGAAACGAGTTCTGATCGCCAACCGCGGCGAGATCGCCCGCCGGATCGCCCGGACCTGCCGCCGCCTCGACGTGGAGTACGTCGCCGTCCACTCCGACGCCGACCGCTCGGCCGCCCACCTGGAGGGCGCGGTCGACACCGTCCGGCTCGGCCCCGGCCCCGCCGCCGACAGCTACCTGCGGATCGAGGCGCTGGTCGACGCGGCGCTGCGCACCGGCTGCGACTCCGTGCACCCCGGCTACGGGTTCCTCTCCGAGAGCCCGGCGTTCGCGGCGGCCGTCGCCGGGGCGGGCCTGGTCCTGATCGGTCCGGACGCCCGGATGATCGCCGCCATGGGCGACAAGGCCACCGCCCGCGAGCTGATGGCCGCCGCCGGGGTGCCCGTGCTGCCGGGCTCCGAACACGCCACCGAGTCGCCGGAGCAGCTGGCCGCCGACGCCGGGCGGATCGGCTACCCGGTGATCCTCAAGCCGGTCGCCGGCGGCGGGGGCAAGGGCATGCAGGTGGTCGACCACCCCGACCGGCTGGCCGAGGCGGTGGCCGCGGCCGCCCGGCTCGGCCGCAGCAGCTTCGGCGACGGCCGGCTGCTCGCCGAGCGCTACGTCCCGCGTCCGCGCCACATCGAGGTGCAGGTCTTCGGGGACACCCACGGTTCGGTGGTGCACCTCTTCGAGCGGGAGTGCTCGCTGCAGCGCCGCCACCAGAAGATCGTCGAGGAGGCGCCGGCGGCGGGCCTGCCGGCCGGGGTCCGCGCGGCGATGCTGGACGCGGCGGTGCGCGGCGCCGGGGCGCTCGGCTACGTGAACGCCGGGACGTTCGAGTTCATCCTCGACGCCGACGACCGGTTCTACTTCCTGGAGGCCAACACCCGGCTCCAGGTCGAACACCCCGTCACCGAGGAGATCACCGGCGTCGACCTGGTGGAGTGGCAGCTGCGGGTCGCCGCCGGGGAGCGCCTGCCGCTCGCCCAGCACGAGATCACCGCCACCGGCCACGCGATCGAGTGCCGCGTCTACGCCGAGGACCCGGACGAGGCCTTCCGGCCCGCGCCCGGCCGGGCGGAGCGCGTCGAGTGGCCGGCCGGCGTCCGCGTCGAGGCCGCCTTCGACCGGGCCGGCGAGGTCTCCGCCTTCTACGATCCGATGATCGCCAAGCTGGTGGCGCACGGACCCGACCGGGTGGCGGCGCTGCGCACCCTCACGGACGCGCTGCGGGCCACCGCCGTCGTCGGCCTGACGACCAATCTGGGCTTCCTCGGCGACCTGCTGCGCGACCGGCGGGTGGTCGCCGGACGCCTCGACACCCACCTGGTCGACGGGTTCGTCGCGGAGGCCGGCCGGGTGGAGCGCGCCTGGCGGGCCGCCGCGTGCGCCGCGGCCATGGAGGTGCCGGCCCTGCCCGGCGGTCCGGCCTCGCCGTG
>NZ_JBEYFP010000525.1:0-4241 GCF_040634455.1 Kitasatospora sp. NPDC007106 | reverse complement strand
CTACGAACCGGTCCGAGCGCTCACCGCGGCCGGCGGTGTCCTGGCAGCGGCCAGTAGCCAGGGTGTCCTGGCGTTCGGACTGGAGACGTTTCGCTTTCCGGACACGGCCGCGTCCGGCCGCAACGGGTGAGCACGGTGTGCACGTGAAAACGCGGCGCCTGCCACCAGGTCGCGCTCCCGCGGTCGGTGCCGGTCGGTGCCGTTGTTCTGGGGTGTCGCCGATTGTCCACCGGGAAACTTCTCTCCGGTCGCCCAAGTAGGCTTCCGCTGGGGGTGGTTGCCGGAACGGCGACCTGGCACGGACGGCCTGGACGAAGGCCGTCGACAGGGGAGGGGTGCACTGTGTCAGAAGGACAGCAGGGCCGCGGGGAGGAGCAGCCGGACAAGGCTGCTGCCGTAGAAGCCAGACGGAAGGCTGCTACGAAGCTCCTGAACGAGCATGTGTCCGATCTGCTGAGACACGCGAGGCTGACGCCGACGAGCTTCGCCCGGAGGCACGATCTGCCCGAGGGCTCGGTCTCGCGGTACTTGAACGGCGAACGTGGTTGGCCCTGGTCGTACATTGACTTCGCGCTCGCGGACGTGGAAACGGCCGCGGGTGCTCCGCTGACCCAGCAGATGCGCGAGGTCACCACCAGTCTGTTCGATGCCGCGACGGCGGAGGGGCCCGGACAGCGGAAGATCCTCGGCCTGCTCAGAGCAGTCCAGGAGACGACCGCCAAACTCTCCCAGACCCATTACGAGCTCCAGGGGCTCCGCACCGAGTCCGAGAGGCTGCGGCTACTCCGTCAGCCGCCGCCCGCCGCCCTCCACCAGCGCATCGCCGCCGCGCAGCAGTCCGCCGGGCAGCTTGCCGCCGAACGCCACCGACTGCAGCGCGAAGCGGCCGGGATCGAGCAGAACCTGCCCGGGGACTTAAAGATCCTCACCGACCCTGACCTGAAGCTGCACGGTCGGGAATTCCTGCCGCCGTGGTGGCAGCAGCCTTCGGCTCCTCCGGCTGCCGTCCCCCCGATGCCGGTGGTTGCGCCCAGGCCGGCCGTGCCCGTGCATCCCCCGACGAACCACGGGTCCCGGCGTGGTCTCGCGATCGGCATCGCGATGGGGCTCATGCTGGGCCTGCTGTGCGGTGCCGGAGTGTGGATCGCAGTCCTCCTGCAGAAGGACGACGCCGCCATTAGCGGCGCGCAGTCACCCTCCGGTCCGTCGCCCGCGCTCTCCAACGGGCCGTCGACCCCTTCCCCTTCGTCGCCCACGGGCAACGGGACGGCCTCGCCTCCAGCCTCCGGATCGTCGACCTGGAAGGTGAGCTACAGCGACACCGAAATCACGATGCCCCAGACGAACGGCATGTGCACCAGTTCGGTCATGGACTTCGAGCCGCCCCGTGGTGGTGCAGTGAATCTCGATGACTTCCAGGCACTCATGGCCGCCCACGACCTCGTGATCCAGAACGAGTGCCCCACCAACAATTCCGTCACAGCGCTCCTGGCACAGGTCGACCGATGGGGGACCGCCTCGGAGCAGAAGCCGTCTCCCGAGGGGTGCCTGGACCAGGCCAACCGACAGGCCCTCGGCGCAGGTGTGCCGCTCAGCCAGGTACGGGTCGGATCCGCCTACTGCCTCGTCACCGGCGCAGGCTCGTTGGTCTGGTTCAAAGTCACCGCGAAGCCCGGCGCGGACCACGGAGGGCTCACCGTGGTCGCTACGTTGTGGACGGAGTGAAATCCGGCTTGTGGCCCGGCCCGGGTCAGTCCGCCGCCGGACCCGGGCCGCCGCACAGCGCCGTCGGCGCGGCGCCCGGCGGTCATGCCCGGAGGGCCAGGCCGGGGAGGGTGATCGCGCCCAGGACGGCGAACAGGGCGCTCATGCCCCGTGCCGGACCCGGCGGGGTGCCCGGCCGCAGCGGCACGCGGCCGTTGAGACCCACCAGGCCCAGGACGATCGCCAACAGGCTCCACCCGAGCAGGACCCGTCCGGCTGCCCGGCGGTCGCAAGTGACGTCATGTGCAGGACGATCCGCCCGGGGCCGATCACCGGTCAACGGCGGTCCGCCGACCGTCAGGGGCCGTGGCGGTGCGTCAGGAAACGGCCCGCGGAGCAGGTGATCGCGAACCGGCGGCCCGCGGCGGCGTGTTGGACGACCATGGCCTGGTTGCATTCCTCCTCGACGAACGGAGAGCCGGTCATGACGACCGTCGCGTACGGAGCGCACCCGGACCAGGTGGCGGACCTCCACCTGCCACCGACCGGCCGGGGCGGGGCGCCAGCACCGCTGGTCCTGCTGCTGCACGGCGGCTTCTGGCGCGAGCCGTACGGCCGCGCCGAACTGTCGCCACTGGCCGCGGACCTGGCCTCGCGCGGCTGGGCGGCGGCCAACGTGGAGTACCGGCGGGTGGGCGGGGACGGCGGCTGGCCGACGACGTTCCTCGACGTCGCCCGAGCCGTGGACGTGCTGCCCGAGGAGGTCGGCCGCATCGCCGGCGGGACGGTGGACACCGGCCGCGTGCTGCTGCTCGGGCACTCGGCGGGCGGACACCTGGCCCTGTGGGCGGGCCTGCGCCACCGCCTGCCCGAGGGATCACCGGGCCGCACCGCCGACGTGCCCCGGCTCACCGGCGTGGTGGCCCTGGCTCCGGCCGCAGACCTGCGGTGGGCCCATGACCTCGGTTCCGGTCGCGGAGCCGTGGCCGATCTGCTCGGCGGCGGTCCTGCGCAGTTCGCCGAACGCTACGCCGCGGCCGACCCGGCCGCCCTGGGCGGGGTCGAGGTGCCGACGGTGGTGGTGCACGGCGAACAGGACGAGAACCTGCCCGTGGAGATGGCCCGGCGTTACGCCGAGGCCGCCGGTGCCCGTCTCCTCACCCCCGGGAACTGCGGCCACTTCGACCTCGTCGACCCCCGCTCCGCGGCATGGCCGCTGGTGGCCGCGGCCCTGGAGGACCTGCTGGCTGCGCCGGGGGAGTGACGCGCAGCTTCTGATCCGCCGTCAAGGGGCCGGGGTGCGAGGGGACCGCGCCCCGGGCCCCCGGGGTGGACCGGCGGATCTCTGCGCGCTATGTTTTGAACGCGTTCAATAAGTCTCGGTCGGGCGAGGGGGATCGTCATGGAGCGGGTGGCCGTCAACGACGCGCCGGTGCCGACGGGCGCGCGGGTACTGGCCGCACTGGCCACGGCCTGCGCACTGCCCTTCGCCATCTGGTGGACGGCGGTCGGCGCGGGCCTCGACGGCGGCTGGTGACGGGCACGCTCCTCACCCTGCTGCCCCAGCTCGCCGCCCGGGCGCATGACTTCCGCCGGGCCTGCTGGCTGTTCGCCGGACTGCTGCTCGCGGCCTCGGTGGTGGGCGTCCTGCTCGGCTGGTTCCTGCTGGCGCCGGCGGCCCTGGTCCTGCTGGCTGCGGGCGCCAGGTCCGACCTCCGCCCGGAGTGCCTGTCGACCGTCCTCGGGGGCGCGGTCGCGTTCCTCGCCCTCGCCGGCTTCGGCACCATGGTCTTCGAGCAGGTGGCGGCTCCGCACTTCCGCGAGCCCACCGCCTTCACGGCCACCGTGGACGGCGCGCCCCCGCCGGTCGTCGCCCGGGAGCGCGACGGCGCCCTGACCGGGATCCCCACGCTGGGCCACGGCGCGACCGCCGTCTTCTTCCACGACGAGGGCGGCAGGCGGGAGGGGCGGATGACCGTCCAGTTCTCCCCGGACACCCCGCGCGCCGAACTGGACATCCTGCGCGAGCGGATCGGCGCCCTTCCCGGCATCCACGACGTGAAGCCGTGCGACCCCTCGGCCGGCGACTGCAACTGACGGACACGGGACGGAAGCGGGCGAGCCGGCCTGCAACCGTCCACCGCCGCCGTCCACGGCGCGGGCGCCGAAATCACGTCAGATCACGGAGCCGGCCTTCGGGCCTCCGGGGCAGGTGCCCCGCTCACGACAGCCGGCCCGACCCGTCGAGGAGCGTGACCGCCGGACGTCGAGCCGCGCCGCGCTGCCGGTCGTCACCCGGCCGACCGGCGCCGGGAGCGGCATCGCCCCGGGTGGCCGGTTCTCGACCCCGCACCCTGCGTGATGGGCGATGATCACGGCGTGAGCGTATGGTGGGTGGGGCGCAGGGACGATCTGCTGGCCCAACTGACAGTCCTGCTGGTGTACTTCGGTGCGGACCCGCTGGAGGATCCCGGCACCGGCGAACTCGCCCGCACCGCGGCCGCCCTGGCGGGCGAGTACCGGACGAGCGACCGGGG
>NZ_JBEYFP010000524.1:0-4244 GCF_040634455.1 Kitasatospora sp. NPDC007106 | reverse complement strand
TTTCCCCACCCCCCCGTTCTCCCTTTGTGCCCCCCCGGGCTGGGCGGCCCCTCGCCGGTACCGCCCGGGGGTTTATTGGGGGGGGGGGGCCGCTCCCGGAGCGGCCCGACGCCCCCCGGACGAGAAGGAATGGCCGACACCATGAGCAGCGGAGACGACACCGGCGAGCGCAACCCGTTCGCGCCGCCGCCGGCGGATGCCCCCGACCGGCCGTGGCAGCCGCGCGCTCCGCAGCAGCCCCCGACCGAGCGGCCGGAGGACGGCGACCGGGACGACGACCGGGTGCCGCCGCCACACCCGTGGAGCCCGGGCTACCGCGGCGGATGGTCCGAGCCGCAGCAGCCCCGCTTCGACCCGACCGACCCGGTGCAGCGGCGCGCCCGCTACGCGCTGAGCGCCGGCATGGCCGGCCTGTTCTGCGCGATCACCGGCATGCGGTACCTCGCGCTGCTGCTCGGTGCACTGGCGCTGTACTGGGGGATCAGCGCGCTGCGGGCCGAGCGTCCGGCGTCGGCCGCCTCCCCCGCCCCGCACGCCGCGGCCGGCGGCAACCCGCACGCCCTCGGCACCGCCCGGGTCGGCGGCTGGGCCCAGCCGCAGCCCACCCGGCCGCAGGTGCCCGCCGCGCTCGGCGGACTGCTGACGGGCGGTGTCGCCCTGATCTTCACGCTGTCCGTCTTCGGCGTCCAGCTCTACTACCACGACTACGTGACCTGCGTGAACGACGCCCTGACCAACGAGGCGGCGCAGAGCTGCAACAACCTCGCCCCGGACGTCATCACCCAGCTGACCAACCCCGGCAGCCGCTGACGCCGGGTGCCCTCGGGGCGGGGGTGCGGTTCGCGCGCCCTGTTTTCGGGTTGCCCGCGGCGTGGGATGCGCAGTTCCCCGCGCCCCTGTTTTCGGGTTCCCTGCAGCGTGGGATGCGCCGATCTCGGGGTGCGCAGTTCCCCGCGCCCCTTAATTCGGGTTACCCGTCAGGTGTCGTCGAGGTGGAGGGTGGCGAGGCGGGTGACGGCGTCGTGGAGGGTGCGGCGCAGGCGGGGGCAGCGGGCGGCGGTGGACCAGGCGGTGAGGCGGGCCATCGCCGGGGTCGGCGGGAGGGCCCGGTCGGCCGTGCGGGTGAGCAGCCAGCGGGCGAGCAGGGCTCCGGGCGGCACGAC
Source organism: Kitasatospora sp. NPDC007106 (assembly GCF_040634455.1). NCBI lineage: Bacteria > Bacillati > Actinomycetota > Actinomycetes > Kitasatosporales > Streptomycetaceae > Kitasatospora > Kitasatospora sp. NPDC007106. The sequence continues at coordinate 3,081 of NZ_JBEYFP010000524.1, read as the reverse complement.
GGCGGCGGACCAGCCCGCGGCGGTCAGGGCGGCCTGCCAGGGGACGGGGCCCAGGGCGGCCATCCGTCCGGCCCCGAGTGCGCCTCCGGCGGACCACGCGGCCACGGCGGCGGCGGCCGAGACCGTGAGCACGGCGGCGAATGCGACCAGCGCGGTACCGGCCGGGTGCCAGGGGCGGGTGGTGCCCCGGCCTGCGGCGGCCCGTCCGAGAAGCAGGGCGGGCACGACGCCCGCGAGCAGGGGCATGACCGCCAGGACGGCCTGACCGGCGGCGCCGGGGCCGTCGGTCGGGAGGAGCGCGAAGAGCGGGAACTCGGGCACCGCGCCCAGGTGGGTGGCCACCGGTGAGACGGTGGTGCCGGTGCCGACGGCGAAGCCCGGCCCCAGCGCGTAGGCGGCGGCCCAGAGCACGGCGTTCGGCAGCAGCAGGGTGCAGGCGAGGAGGAGTCCGAGGACGCCCGCGGGGCCGTCCGCGAGGCCGGCGGCGGTGCTGCCCGCGGTGCCGAGGGCGACGGCGGTGGTGAGCAGGAGTCCCCCGGCGGCGAGCAGGCCGAGCAGCCAGCTGCCCGCGGTGCGACGCAGGGCGGCGGTGGCGTCCCGCGGCGGCGCCCAGTCCGCGGCCGCCCAGGAGCGGAGCCGGTCGGTGAGCACGGCCGGCAGGAAGGCCGACAGGCCCGGCTGCGGGTGGCCGTGGCCGGCCAGGACTCCCCAGGCGAGTCCGGCGGCGGTGGCGGCTGCGACGACGGGGAGGTCGGTGACCGGGTCGGCGGCCAGGACGGCTTCGCTGCCGCTGCACTCGGCGACGGCCAGTGCGGCCACCGCGAGGTATCCGATGCCCAGCGGCAGGGCGGCCCGCCAGGCTCCCGTGCCGTGCGGGGCGCGTGCCCCCGCCCTGGCCCCTGCGCGGCGGAGTAGGCCGGCGCTGACGGCGGTGAGCAGCAGCGGGGTGAGGGTGAAGGGTGCACCGCCCGGACCGCGGGTGAGCGGTGCCCCGTGGCCGAGCAGCCAGAGGGCGCAGGCGAGCCGGAGGGCGCCGCGGGCGGTGACGTCGCCGTACGGGGTGAGCACCCAGAGACCGAGGACGGGGACGGCGATCACGGAGAGGGCGAGGAGGGCCGTTCGGGCGCCGACGAGCAGGTCGGCGAACGGGGAGCGGGAGCCCAGATCGTCGGGCAGGCCCAGGATCGGACGGCCCATCAACTGCGTCATGGGCCACATGCTCCCAAGATCACCCGTTGCGCCCCGTGAAGCGGCAAACCTTCGCCGTGTCCCGGATTATTTGCTTATGTGCCTTATTCGACTCTGCAGCCGCCGCGGGGAGCCGCGGTGACCGCACCTTCGAAGGCCGACCGGGCCGGGGACGACCCCACCGGCCCGACCACCGCTGCCCGGACGCCCGCCGCGGCCCCGTCGGACCGGGCGCGGAAGGACGCCGCACGGCTGCTGCAGCGGCTGACCCCGCGTGAGGCGCAGGTCTTCGCCCGGACGGCGGCAGGGGACGACGACCGGGCCGTCGCCGCCGCGCTCGGCATCGCCCCCGCGACCGTCCGCAAGCACCTCAACCGGGCGATGCGGAAGCTGGGGGTCGGCTCGCGCGCCGAGGCCGCCCGCCTGGCCGCCCTGTTGGGGACGCCCGGGCCCACCGCCGAACCCACCCCTGCGGCACCCCCCAAAACCCCCGGGGAGACCGGGCCGACCATGCCGACCGGGCCCGCCGAGCCCGGCCCGGTGCCGGCCGGGGCCGCGGTCGAACCCTCGCCGCCGCCGACGCCGGAGGAGCCCCCGCGGACTCCGGACGGGCCCCGACCGCCCGAGGAGCCCGAGCCGCCGCAGGCCCGCCCTCAGGAGCAGCCGTCCGCTCCGCTCCCCCGTCCGCCGCTGGCCGGGGCGCCGCCCCGCCGCCGGCCGGAGTTCGCCGCGTTCAGTGCGGCCGTGCACGCCCGGCTGGTGCAGCAGACGTTCCTGGTCACCGGGTCGCCGCACCGGGCGACCCGCAGTGTGCGGATCGCCCTGGGGGCGGCGGCGCTGCGGTGGGACGAGGTGGCGGAGCTGCCGGACCCGGAGGGCTGGGTCCGGGCGGCGGCGTTCGAGTCGGCGCTGTCGCCGTGGCGGCGGGGCGGTCCCCGTCGTGCGGGCAGGCGCCACCTGCCGCACCGGAGGATCAAGGTGAAGGGCGAGCGGGCCCGCCGCCGGCCGGACGAGAACCGTCCGACCGCCCGGGACCGGGCGCTGCTCACCGCGATGCACCGGCTGACCCGGCCGCAGCGCCGGGCGGTGGTGCTGCACGACGCGGTGGGCCTGCCGGTGGCGGCGGTGGCGGAGGAGGTGGAGTCCAGCACGGCGGCGGCCGCGGGGCGGGTCCTGGCGGCGCGCGAGGAGCTGTCCCGGACGGTGCCGGAGGTGGTCGGTGCCGACCCGTCGGCGCCGGGGTTCGGCCCGGCGCTCGGCGCGCTGCTGTTCGAGGCGGCGGTGCGGGCCTGCCCGTCGCCGCGGGTGCCCTCGCCGGCCCGGCTCGCCGCCGGGGGCCGCCGCCGGGCGCACGCGGTCACCGGCGCGGCGGGGCTGCTGGTGCTCGGCACGGCCGGCGCGATGGTCGTCACCCTGGTGGTCGGCGGGCCCGACGACACGGCCCGCCGGGCCCGGCCCGCGGCGGCGCCGCAGACGGAGGCGTCCCCGCCGCCGGAGGTGTGCTCCGCGGCCGGTACGGGCAGTTCGGGTCCGGCCGCGCCCGGCCGCGAGCCGGGGCTGCGGAGCCCCTGGTGCAGTCCGACGGCCCCGCGGCCGGGAGCGGCCCCGAGCGGGGCGGCGGACGGCGGCACGGCCCTCCCGGACGGGGACACGTCGTCCACGGCCCCGCAGGACGGGACGGACGGGACGAGCGGCCCGGGCGACGGAACGGTGACCGAGGGCGCGCCCCCGCACGACGGGCAGCCGGTGACCGGTCCCGTGGCGCTGACCCGGCCCGCGGACGCGCTGCCGGTCCCGGTGCCGTGCGCGCCGCTGTGGCCCTGCGCTCGTAGTACTCGTCGGACAGCGCGAGCAGCGTGGTGCCGTCGCCGGCCACCGCGTCGGTGAGCGCGG
>NZ_JBEYFP010000523.1:0-4252 GCF_040634455.1 Kitasatospora sp. NPDC007106 | reverse complement strand
CACTCCCACCGCCCCAGGCTTTCATGATCGACGTATCGCCCCGGTAGCGCGGCGGGAGCGTCCTGTTTCGGGTGGTCGGGCTGCTGGCGCACGCCCTGCACGGCCGGGCCGGGCGGTGGCTGATCAACGAGAAGGGCGCGGTGGACGCCGCCGGACGGCTGCCGGGTGCGCCCGCGGACTTCGCCCGGCGGGCGCACGGCCTGTTCCGCACGGATGCCGCCGCCGCCCTGGCGGAGGCGGCGGCACTGACCGGCGAGGCGCTCGCCGACGGGTGACGGGCCCGCCCGGGGCCACGTGAACCATGAGCGGACGCCGCCGTGGTGCGGGCCGGTGCCGGAGAAGCTCGCCGATTAGGACGCCGTGCCGTCGTTGCACCGGGCCGTCTCGCCGCTCGGCGCCGGGCTTGCGCTGACGTCCCAGCCGCAGGCGCCGGTGGTGAGGGTGGGCGGGGGAGTGGCGGTGCCCGTGGCGGTGGCGGCCTGGTCGCGCGCGGCGCTGAACAGGGCGAGGGCGAGCGGGCCGGCTGCCGGCAGCAGTCTTCGGCCGCCGACGGAAAGTGTCACGGGCGGGGCCGAGCTCCGCAGTCCGTGTCCGTTCCATGTGGATCGTCCGAGTTTCCGACATCGATGACAGGGGGGTGCAGGGCCTGTCCAGAGCAGTCCTGCAACATCTTGCCGAAACTTGCTGCAACAGACTTGAAATGGCAACGGTTCGCAGGCAGGCTCTATGCCGCCGGGCCCGGCCAGCGGGGGGCGGCCCCACCCCAGGAAGCGAGCTCTGCACGCCGGTGACGACCTTTCAGATTCTCGGCAGAGTGTGCCTGCGTCCCGACCACGGCCCGCACGAGGCCCTCGACGTCAAGGGGGTGAAGGCGCGCGCCCTGCTGGTGACACTGCTGCTGCGGGCCGGCACCACCGTGTCCCTGGACCGGCTCGCCGAAGCGCTCTGGGAGGAGGAGCCGCCCCGCTCCGCCGTCGCCAACATCCGGACCCACGCCAGCCGGCTGAGGCAGTCGCTCGACCCGCGGACCCCGCTGCTCGGCACCGTCGGCGGCTACGAGCTCCAGGTCGACGCCGACCGCTGCGACCACCTGCGCTTCCTCGACCGGGCCGCGGCCGGGCGGGCGGCGCTGGAAGCCGGCGACCCGGACCGGGCCGCCACCCGGCTCGCCGCCGCGCTCGCCCTCTGGCAGGGCGACGAGGCCGCCGTCGGGGTGCCGCGCAACGGGCCGCTCGCGGCCTGGCTCGGCCACCTGGACGAGGAGCGCATGCGCGCCGTCGAGGACTTCGCCGACGCCCAACTGCAGCTCGCCGAACCGCGGTCCGCCCTGCGCGACCTGGCCGACCTGCTCGCCGCGGCACCCCTGCGCGGCCGGGCCTGGGAGCTGCGGATGCGCGCCCACCACCGGCTCGGCGAGATCGACGGCGTCACCGCGGCCTACCGGGCGGCCGAGGCCGTGCACCGCCGCGAACTCGGCACCGGCCCCGGCGTCCGGCTCGACGCGCTCTACCGGCGGCTGGTCAACAGCGTGCCCGTGCCGGTGGGTTGACCCGGCCGGTCAGCGGTGGCGGTCGGCGCCCTCCACCACCCGGCCGTCGGCGAGCTCCACCACCCGGTCCGCGAGCTCCATCAGCGCCGGGTCGTGCGTGGCCACCAGCACGGTGACGCCCTCGCTGCGGACCACCGCGCGCAGCAGCTCCATGACGGCGCGGCCGGTCTCCGAGTCCAGCCGGCCGGTCGGCTCGTCCGCGATCACCAGCGCCGGCTCGTTGGCCAACGCCCGCGCGATGGCGACGCGTTGCTGCTGGCCGCCGGAGAGCTCCGCGGGCCGCTGGTCCGCGTGGTCGGCCAGTCCGACCAGGGCCAGCAGCAGGCGCACCCGCTCGTCGCGCTCCTTCGCCGGCATCCGCCGCAGCCGCATCGGCACACCGACGTTCTCGGCGGCCGTGAGCACCGGGATCAGCCCGAAGGACTGGAAGACGAAGCCGATCCGGTCGCGGCGCATCGCCAGCCGGCCGTCCTCGTCCAGGCCGGCCAGGTCGGTGCCGTCCAGCACGATCCGGCCCGAGGTCGGCGCGTCCAGACCGCCGAGCAGGTTCAGCAGCGTCGTCTTGCCCGAGCCGGAACGGCCCTTGAGCGCCGTGAGTTCGCCGCGGCGGACCTCGAAGTCCACCCCGCGCAGCGCGTGCACGGCCCGCGGCCCGCTGCCGAAGCTGCGCCGCACGTCCTCGGCCGAGACCATCACATCCGTCATCGCGGCTCCTCCTGCGGCCCGTCCACCACCGGCCACACACCGATGTGGTCCTGTTCCAGCTCCAGGCGCACCCGGCGGGAGAGCCGGAGCGCCGCCGTGAACTCCGCGGGCAGCTGCAGCCGCCCGGCCCGGTCGAGCACGGCGTACTCCACGCCGGGGCGGCCCTCCTCGTGGCGCAGCACCTCGGTGGAGGTGCGGCCGTTGCGGATCCGCACCGTCCGGGACACCTGCTCGGCCACCGCCGCGTCATGGGTGACGATCACCACGGTGACGCCCAACTCCGCGTTGGCGGACCGCAGGGCGCCGAACACCTCCTCGCCGGTGGCGCTGTCCAGCTCGCCGGTCGGCTCGTCGGCCAGCAGCAGCGCGGGCTCGTTGGCGTTGGCGACCGCGATCGCCACCCGCTGCTGCTCGCCGCCGGAGAGCTCGCCCGGTCGCCGCCCGAGCTTGCCGCCGAGCCCCAGCAGGCCGAGCAACTCCGCCGCCCGGCCGTGCCGTTGCCCGCGCGGCAGACCGGCGTAGCGCATCGGCAGCATCACGTTCTCCACCGCCGTCAGATGGGGCAGCAGGTTCTTCGCGGTCTGCTGCCACACGAAGCCGACGGTGCGCCGCCGGTACTCCAGCCGCTCGCGCCGCCGCATCGCCAGCAGGTCCCGACCCGCGACCGAGGCGCTGCCCGCGGTGGGCACGTCCAGACCGGCGAGGATCGACAGCAGGGTCGACTTGCCCGAGCCGGACGCTCCGACCAGCGCCAGCAACTCGCCGTCCGCCACGGCGAGGTCGAGCCCCTGGAGTGCCTGTACCTCGACGCCCTCGCTGCGGAAGATCCGCACCAGGTTCTCGCACACCACCATCCCCTCCGGCCGTTCGGGCCGCCGGGCGGCCGCCGTACGCAGCCGTTCCAGCGAAGGTGCCTCCGACATCGCACTCACCGGGCCTCCCCCAGTCTCAACACCGCCGCCGGCCGGCGGCGTCGGCCGATCACGGCCTCCAGGACGGCGACCGCCAGCCTGACCTCCCGCAGCGGGTGGTCGAGCGCCCCCGTCTCCCGCCCGAGCAGGGCCAGCACGGTCGCCGCGTCCGCCCGGACCGCCGGCACCGGATCGGCCGCGTACAGGCCCTCGACCAGCGTCGGAGCGGCGGAACCGGCAGGGAGCAGGTCGGCCACGGCCCCGACCACCCGGAGCGCGGCCCGCCGGACGGACGGCTCGGCGTCCCCCAGGCAGGGCAGCAGGTCCGGCAGGACGCGGCAGAGCTCGGTGCAGACGGCGGCCACGTCGGCGCCGAGCCGGGGCGGCGAGCCGGCGGCCGACGGATCGTGGTCGGCCATCACGGCGAGCAGCATCAGCAGGTCGGTGCGGTGGCTCGGGGCGTGCCGGACGGCGTGCGCCAGAAAGGGGACGGCCGGGCCGGAGGCCTCGTAGACCGTGCCCTGGTGGTGGATGCTCCCGAAGAGTTCGTGGACCGCCTCGGAGGCGGCCTCCTCGTCGTCCCCGTAGAGCGCGCGGATCAGCTCGGGCACGTCCTCGGCGGAACCGTAGGCGTGGTCGAGGGCGTCCCACTGGACGCTGTCCAGCTCGTCCGGAGATCTCATGGTGCGCGTTCCCGTGATGCTCGGTCGATCAGGTGCCGCCGACCCTACCCACCGCCGCCGACAGCGGGGCGGGAGGTGCCGCGGGACGGTACCGCGCCCGGTGGCCGCGTGCGGCGGGTGCCGGCCCGCGGACGGGTGGATCTTGGGCTGATACGGTGTCACGCGCCGTTCGCCCAGGGCGACATGCCGGTGCGGGGAGCCGGTCGTCGCGGCGACGGCACGTCCACGTTCCACGGGGGAAGGTCCATCATCATGTCCGCATCCGCACGCGTCCTTCGCGCCTGCCTCGCCGCCGCTGCCGCCGCAGCCCTGTTGACCGCCTGCGGCTCCGACGGGGACAGCAGCTCCGCCGGGTCCGCGGCGTCCACCGCGGCGTCCGCCGCGCCCGCCACCACGGCGACGGC
>NZ_JBEYFP010000522.1:0-4256 GCF_040634455.1 Kitasatospora sp. NPDC007106 | reverse complement strand
CGCGGAGGGTGGGGCCCCTCACCTCGAGAAGCCGTCGCGCTGCCGAGCGGCGAGCAGGCGTGGCCCGTCGATCACGAGCTGCACGGCCTCGGCCGCTGTCAGGCTTCGATGCGCAGCCACGTGTCGCCGGTGCGCAGCCACAGAAGACCGTCACGACCCTGGCCGCAGCGCATGACCACCCGTCCGGGCACGCGAATCCTGCGTCGCTCGGTCACACTCCACGTATCACCGTCCAACTCCGCTCGCACCACTTCGGTTGACCGCCGGTTGTGATCGCGCTTGGTCAGGACTGCTCGACGGCCGCGCACGGCGAACCCGTCCGGGGCGCGCACCGGGCTCGGCCAACTGGTCACCTCACCGGTCGACGGGGTGATCCGCGTCAAGAACGTGCCTCCCCGCCGACTGCCGGAATACCAGACCAGCCAGACCCGGTCTCCTTCGGTGGCAGCGGTGCATCCCTCCAGAGGCGCGTCAGGAAGGCGGCCTCCCGGAGCCCAGGTCGCCTGACCTCCGGCATTCCAGCCGGCAAGACCGGCTGCGGACTCCGGATGCCCTCCGTAGATGCCTTCGTCTCCGTAGGCCGTCCAGATCGATCCCCCGCGATCGGTCACCAGAGCAGGGATGTCGTCGCCGATGCAGAAGGCGGCCTCCTGTTCACCGCTTTCCAGGGAGAACACCACGGCGTTCGGGCTCCATGTGCCCGACTCCTCCTTGCCCGCCCGACCGCGTGCGATGAGGAGCCGGGACTCCGGGAGAAGAGCGATGTGGCTCGGCCTGACCGGAATGCCCTTGATCGGTCGACGTCGAAGCGACCCGTCAGCCCGGCGAATCACGAGCACCGCATCGAATGGGACCTGCGGGCCCCAGCCCGGCCAGCCCTTCACGTAGCGGCTTCGGCGAAGGAACCGCCGATGGACGAGCAGAACGGCCAGCTCCCCCGTCGGGCCGGCGGTCCACCACAGAGGGCGTCGTCCCGCCCAGAGTTCCGTCACGGACGGCTTCCAGACCCTCTGTAGGCCGACCGTCGACATCACATCCCCCCTGCTCTTCGGGCACAGCACCGGAACGTAGGCGCTGATGAGAGGAGTGTATTGATGCCGGAGCCAGGACCTGCGCCACGTCGTCCGACCGCCCGCGGTTGGCTCACGGGTCCGACTTGACGCTGGGGCGTGTCGTGCCGTCCGGTCTCGACCGTGTTCGTCATCGCGTTCATCACCGCGCGAGGGTAGGGCCGCAGCAGCGGGCCGTCGAACGCTTTGCCGGCGGGGAGGCGAGACATGTGCGGTTCCGGATCGGCGAGGGGATTCGAGGAGCGAGGAGGCGACGCGCGTGTCCACACATCCGAGGCTCGTGAGTGAGGCGAGCGAATTTCGAGCGACAGAACGACGGGCTTCCTGGACGATGGCGGGCGGTTGCGAACGGGACGACTGACCGGTGGACGGGACGACGATGACGGGGATGTCGTTGGAAGCGTTGGACGCCGTGGTGTGGGACGGACTTGAGACGGGCCACCCGCTGGATTCGGTCGAGGAGGTGCCACGGGCACTCCGGAAGCTCGCCCGGGCGGGCGCTCATGCGACGGAGGAGGACTGCTACCCGCTCTACTCCCTCGTAACGAGAGACGGGTGTGAGACACCGTCCGCAGCCGCCGTCGCCCTGCCCTTCGTCGTCGCGCTCGCTGCCGACCCTGCCATGGGCGCGCGAGTCCCCCTCGTCGAGCTGCTGACCCACATCCAGGCGCCGGCCCTGGCCGACGAGGACTGGACGGGAGCACGGGCCCTGCTCGCGGACCCGGAGCCGGCGGTGCGGCGGGCGGCGGTTCCCCTTGCAGACGGCGTTGCCGGGCTGCTGGAAGTGTGGCGGGTGGAGACGGACCCGGCGGTCCGGTTGGCCGTGCTGCTGGCCCTCGGTGAGGCCGCGTCCGACCCGCGGACCGACCAGGAGGCTGTCACAGCGGCACGAGCGGTGCTGGCGGACGTGCTCGGTGGGGACGATCCGGTGATGTGGGTCGCCGCCGTCCACGCTTCGGCCGGTCCCGAACCCGGGTCTGCTGCGCTCCATCTGGACCGGTTGGTCGAGGTGTTCTCCGACCTTGCGGTGCGGCCGCGGTTCGAGGAGGCGTGGTTCGTGCCGTCGGTCGAGGACCCCTGCACCCGCGAGATCGTTCTCTGGTGGATCGCCCGGCTGTTCGAGCATGCCCCGGAGGTGCAGCTGTCCTTCCTCACTCGGCTGATCGAGGCGGCAGGCCGGACCGGAGACACCCTGTTGTGCAGGGAGGCGATGGACCTCGCGTGGCAGCTCCTCCTTGAACGGCGTTCCGTGGGCGGCACGTTGCTGCCGTTGGCCGGCCGACTGCTCGACGATCCGGACGGGGCCGTCCGGTACCGGGCGGCGAACATGCTCGCAGCGACGGGCCTCGCGGCGGCCCCGTACGCCGACCGGCTCGCCGAGCTGCTCGACGACGGCGGAACCGACGAATTCCTGGACGGCACGGCCGGAGAGGTCGCCCGATGGGCACTGACCCGGATCGGCGACCCTCGTGCTCTGCCGGGCCTGGTCGAACGGCTCCGGGTGCAAGAGGAGGAGCCGGGGCGCGGATACGCCACGGCGGACCCGAGGCGGCCGGAGATCAAGGACGTGCTGATCCCGCTGCGGGCCCACGCGGACGTGCTGGTGCCCGCGATCGGTGAAGCGATCCGGGAGGGTGGGGCGCGCGGTGGTGCGACCCGCGGGTTCGTCGAGGTACTGGCGGCCTGGGAAGAGGACGCGTTGCCGGCCCTGCCGGATCTCCTGCCGCTCCTGGACGACACCTGGACCTCGATCGACGTGCTGCGCGTGCTGCGGGCGCTGGGCCCTGCCGCGGCCTCCGCCGAGCCTGCACTGCGAACCTGCCAGGTGCTGGACCATCCCGGGAATCACTGGTCGGTGACCTGGACCACCGCGTGCATCGTCGGGGACCGCGCGGCGACGCTCCGGCTCGTCGGCGATGCGGTCCTGGCTGCGGAGGATCCGGCGTTCGGTCCGTTCGGTGCGTTGGCCGAGTTCGGCCGCGAGGCCGCGCCGTTCGCCGAGCGGGTCCGGTCCATCATGGAGAACAGCACGCACTGGACACGACTCACGGCGGCGGCCACGCTCTGGTCGATCACGGGACAGGCAGGGCCGACCATCCGCGTCCTGGAGGAGTTCGTGCTGCCGATCGCCGACGGGGGTGACACCTTCGGTTCCTTCCACGACGCGCTGCAGGCCCTGATCCGGATCGGCGGGATCAGCCCTGCCGTCCGCACCGCGCTGCTCAGGGTTCGGCGGTCGGACCACCGCCTGTCCCGGCTCGAGGGCTACGAGCGGATCCTCCAGGACGAGCAGATCCGCACGCTGATCGATCAGGCCCTCACCTGCTCCGACCTGAACCCGGACGAGGCGTCTCCAGCTGTCCGGTGAAGCCCGGGGCGCAGGCTGACGACGTCAACCCGTTCGATCCTCCGCGTGCCCGCCCGTTCCGCTGCCCGCCGGTGGCGGGACGGTGTTGTCCCGTCCCGGTGGCGGTTACCTCGCTCGGCATGGACGGTCAGCGCGGGAACATGTCGGCGTGGGGGTCCGGTTCGCCGGTCGCCGGGTCGAGTCCTGCCTCCCACCGGAGTTGCTCCAACCGCCAGTGGACGAACGTCGGTGGCGATCGGTTCCACAGGTCCCCACCGATGCTGATCGGCCAGGACGACCACCCGTCGTAGTCCGCGCGGACCAACCGGTGGAGGAATTCGACCATTCCGAATGGGTGGACCGTGAAGGTCGGGCGGGTGTGTCGTCCGTAGACCAAGACCGGCCAGCGGTCCGGGTCACCGTCGACGCCGAGACCCACCAGGTGCCGGACGGTGCTGCCACCACAAGCCGGCTGGAGAAGCTGCTGCACCCAGGGGCGTGGGCCCGCCTGTGGACCCGGGCCGGCGACGCCCCGCCCGGCCGTTCCACGCGGGCCGTCCCGTCCACAGCACCCGACAACCATCAAGGAGCAACCGCCGTATGCCGAACAACACCACCGGTCCGGCCGCCCCGACGCCGGAGGAGGCCTACGCGGACGCCCCCGCGCCACATGTGGAGACGGCGGCGATGCTGAACCTCGCCCGCGCCAACCACGGCACCCCGCAGATGCACGACCGGGAGTGGGTGATGCGCCACGCCGCACTGCTTGACCGCACGATGCTGCCCGCCGCCACCCTGCCGGGCGGCACCGGCACCGGCACGGCCGGCGGGTTGGGCAG
>NZ_JBEYFP010000521.1:0-4258 GCF_040634455.1 Kitasatospora sp. NPDC007106 | reverse complement strand
GGCGCCGCCGCTCGCCCCCGCCCCGCCGTACCCGCCGCTGCTCGCACCGGCGGCCGGGCCTGCTGCCGGTCCCGCGCTGCTGCCGGCGACGGCCCGGCTGACCAGCGCCGGTCCGGCCCCGGCCGGGGCGGCCGCGATCGCGCCGATCCCAGACTGCCGCCCCGCCGACGAGGCGCTCGCCGAACTGGACGCCCTGGTCGGCCTGGCCACCGTCAAGCAGGAGGTGCGCACCCTGATCGACCTGATCACCGTCGGCCGGCGCCGCCGCAAGGCCGGGCTGAAGGCCCCCTCGCTCCGCCGGCACCTGGCCTTCACCGGCGCCCCCGGCACCGGCAAGACCACGGTCGCCCGGCTGTACGGCGAGATCCTGGCCTCGCTCGGGGTGCTGCAGCGCGGCCACCTCGTCGAGGTGGCCCGGGTCGACCTGGTCGGCGAGCACATCGGCTCCACCGCGATCCGCACCGCCGCCGCCTTCGACCGGGCCCGCGGCGGGGTCCTGTTCATCGACGAGGCGTACGCGCTGGCGCCGGAGGACGGCGGGCGGGACTTCGGCCGGGAGGCGATCGACACCCTGGTGAAGCTGATGGAGGACCACCGGGACGAGGTGGTGGTGATCGTCGCCGGCTACACCGCCGAGATGGAACGCTTCCTCGTCGCCAACCCCGGCCTGTCCTCGCGGTTCTCCCGGACGGTCACCTTCCCCGACTACAGCGCCGACGAGCTGCTGGAGATCGCCCGCGCCCAGTGCGCCGAGCACGAGTACGCGCTCGCCGAGGCGACCGCGAAGGCGCTGCACGAGCACTTCGCCGGACTGGAGCGCGGACCGGCCTTCGGCAACGGCCGGACGGCCCGGCAGGTGTTCGAGACGATGGTGGAGCGGCACGCGATGCGGGTCGCCCAGCTCGCCGACCCGTCCACCGAGGAGCTGCAGCTGCTCGTCCCGGCGGACCTCCCGCTCTGACCGGGCCAGCCGGCCGCGGGCGTTCCCGCCGGCCCGGCGTTGCGGCGTTACCGTCGGCCGCCGGCGTTCTCGGAGTCCCGGGCTTCTCGAGGGCTTCGGCGGCCGGGCCGCGTGCGAGGATGGCCCGGAGCCGACCGCAGGAGGATCCGTGACCGACAACGCCCAGATGCTCGCCGAACAGCGCCGGGCACTGATCCTGGACGAGGTGCGGCGGCGCGGCGGTGTCCGGGTCAACGAGCTCACCCGCCAGTTGAACGTCTCCGACATGACGATCCGTCGGGACCTGGACGCGCTGGCCCGCGTCGGCGCGGTGGAGAAGGTGCACGGCGGCGCGGTGCCGGCCGGTCCGGCCCGCACCCACGAGCCGGGCTTCGCGGCGAAGTCCGCGCTGGAGCTGTCAGCCAAGGAGCAGATCGCCCGGGCGGCCGCCCGGCTGGTCTCGCCCGGCGCGGCGATCGCCCTCTCCGGCGGCACCACCACCTACGCGCTGGCCCGTGAGCTGACCGGGATCGAGCGGCTGACGGTGGTCACCAACTCCGTCCCGGTGTCCGAGGTCTTCGAGCAGGCGCACCGCGCGGGCGGCCCGGCCGCCACCGTGGTGCTGACCGGCGGGGTGCGGACGCCCTCGGACGCGCTGGTCGGCCCGGTGGCGGACCGGGCGATCCGCTCGCTCCGCTTCGACCTGCTGTTCCTCGGCACCCACGGGGTCTCGCCGGAGGCCGGCCTCACCACGCCCAACCTGGCGGAGGCGGAGACCAACCGGACGCTGGTCGCCTCGGCGCGGCGGACGGTGCTGGTGGCCGACCACACCAAGTGGGGCACGGTCGGCCTGTCCACCTTCGCGGAGCTGTCCGAGGTCGACACCTGGGTGACGGACGCCGGGCTGCCTTCCGAGGCGGTGGAGACGGCCCGCGAGCTGATCGACGAGGTCGTCCTCGCCTGAGCCGGCCCGCGGGGGCGCAAGGCGGGGGCTCCTTCCGTCAGGCGGGGGCTCGTCCCGTCAGGCGGGGGCTCGTCCCGTCAGGCGAGGGCGAGGGTGGTGAGGGCGAGCGCAGCCGCGCCGAAGACGACGACGGGGCGGACGTTCTGCAGCACCCACACCCAGCGGGGGAACCCGGACTCCGCCGCCATCAGCAGCGCGGCGGCGTCGGTGCGGGCCGGCTCGGGATCCCCCTTGCGGACGAAGGCGGCCCGGACGGAGGCGGTGGCCGCCGAACTCCCGTCCGTGGTGGTGCCGCGGAGCGGTAGCCGGAGCCGTCACCAGCGCGGGATGCGCCGCCGGTAGGAGGGGTCGGTCCGGCGCCGGTAGCCGGTGTCGTCGCGGGTGCGCAGACCGCAGGTGATGTACTGCTCGTGCAGCCGGGCCAGGGCGTCGCGGTCGAGCTCGACGCCGAGGCCCGGCCCGGTGGGCACCCGGACGGCGCCGTCGGCGAGGGTGAGCGCACCGGGCTCGATCACGTCCTCGCTCCGCCACGGCCAGTGGGTGTCGCAGGCGTGGGTGAGCTCGGGCGAGGCGGCGGCGAGGTGGGTCATCGCGGCGAGGCTGATGCCGAGGTGCGCGTTGGAGTGCATGGACAGCCCGAGCCCGAAGGTGTCGCAGATCCCGGCGAGCAGCCGGGAGCGGTGCAGGCCGCCCCAGTAGTGGTGGTCGGCGAGCACGATCCGCACCGACCTGCGGGCGACCGCCGGCGGCAGGTGCTCGAAGGTCGTGACGCACATGTTGGTGGCGAGCGGGATCGCCGTCCCCCCGGCCACCTCCGCCATGCCGTCCAGGCCCGGGGTCGGGTCCTCCAGGTACTCGAGGACGCCCTCCAGCCGGCGTGCGGTGTCGAGCGCGGTGTCCACCGTCCAGGCGGCGTTCGGGTCCAGGCGCAGCGGCAGTCCGGGGAAGGCCTCGTGCAGGGCGAGGACGGTCTCGGCCTCCTCGTGCGGCGGACGGACCCCGCCCTTGAGCTTCAGCGCGGTGAAGCCGTACGTGTCGACCAGGCGCCGGGCCTGGGCGAGGATGCCGGCGGTGTCCACCGCCTCGCCCCAGTCGTCCGGCGGCCCGCCGGGGTGGCCGGCCCACTTGTGGAAGAGGTAGGCGCTGTACGGGACGGCGTCGCGGACCCGGCCGCCGAGCAGGTCGCTGACGGGCCGTCCGGCGGCGCGGCCCTGGATGTCGAGGCAGGCCACCTCCAGCGGCGAGAAGACCCGGTCCACCGTGGAGGCCGCGGTGATCGGCCCGGTCAGGCCGTGCCGGTCGGAGCCCGTCCGGCCGCCGAGCGCGGCGGCGACCCGGGCGCGCAGCCGGCCGAGGGCGTGCACCGGCAGGCCGGTCACCGCCGCGGCGGCGGTGTGCAGCCGGTCGAGGTGGCCCTCGTCGGCGGTGGTCTCGCCGAGGCCGGTCAGTCCCTGGTCGGTGGCGACCTCGACGACAGCCCGCAGGGCGTACGGCTCGTGCACGCCCACCGCGTTGAGCAGCGGCGGCTCGCGGAAGGCGACGGGGGTGACGGTGACCGCGGTGATCCGCAGCTCCGGCGGGCCGGGCGGGTTCGGCGACTCGGACGGGTGCCGCGACTCGGACGGGTGCGCGGGGTCGGGCCGTGCGGCGGTCAACGGTCGGTGCTTTCCGGGAGGCCGGCGAGGGCGGCCAGCCCGGCGTCGGTGAGGGCGCGCAGCCGGTCGAGGTGCTCGGGTGTGGGGTCGGTCAGCGGGGGCCGGACGCCGCCCACGGCCAGGCCGCGCTGCCGCACCCCCGCCTTCACCAGAGAGACGGCGTAGCCGGGCACTTCGGCGCGCAGTTCCACCAGGGGCAGGTAGAAGGCGGCCAGCAGGCGGCCGACGGAGGACTCGTCCCCGGTGGCGAGGGCGCGGTGGAAGGCGAGGGCGATCTCCGGGACGAAGGCGAACGAGGCGGAGGAGTACCGCCGGACGCCGAGGCCGCGGTAGGCGGGCGCGGTCACCTCGGCGGTGGGCAGGCCGTTGAAGAACCGGAACCGCTTCCCGGAGGGGCGCAGTGCCGTCTCGACGGCCGTGATCATCCGGGCGAGGAGTTCGAGGTCGCCGCAGCCGTCCTTGATGCCGACCACCTGCGGGAGCCGGGCGATCTCGACGGCCGTGCCGACGTCGAGCCGGGCGGTGTCGCGGTGGTACGCGATGAGCGGCAGCCCGCCGGCCTCGGCGACCTGGCGGGTGTAGGCCAGCAGGCCGGACCGCGGGGGCCGGACGAGGTAGGGCGGCATGAGCAGCAGGCCGTCCGCGCCGGCCTCCGCGGCGGACCGGGCGAGGGCGCGGGCGGTGGGCAGCGGTCCGCCG
>NZ_JBEYFP010000520.1:0-4270 GCF_040634455.1 Kitasatospora sp. NPDC007106 | reverse complement strand
AGCGCCCTTCGCGGACGGGCTACATCAGCGGGTAGTCGGGGGCCTTGGCGCTCTCCTTGAGTTCGCCGTGCGCCTTGGTCAGCAGTTGCATGGCGAGGTCGTTGAGGGCGCGCGCCCCGGCGACCTCCTCGCCCACCCTGGGCTGCGGGCTGTCGGCGTGGTGGCGGGTGCTGAAGCCGTGCGAGCGGACCTCGGTGCCGTCCGACAGACGGACCATCGCGACGGCCTTCGTCCGGTCGCCCTCCTCCTGGAACTCCAACTCGATGTGCCATCCGACGAGTGTGTGCATCATGGCGGCCACCTCCGGGGTTTCCCCTCCAGCGTGCGCCGCGCCCCGGAGCCCCGCCAACTCGGGCCGGGCGGCACCGTCCGGACCTGCGGCACCCCGGATTCGAACGCGTTCACTTCCACCCGTAGGGTCGGCGGTGACGCACCCGGACCGCTCCCCTCCCACGGAGGCCCGATGACCCTCAGCTACCCGGAGGTCGGCGCCACCGCCGGCCCGGGACCGCTGCCGGCCGGCTACCACCACCTGCGCCACCGCACGGCGGTCGGCCGCGGACCCGCGGACTTCACCGCCGCCGGCCTGGCCGTCACCACCTGGCGGATGCACCGCACGGCCGGCGTCCTGGTCTCCGCGGACGGGCCGCGGGCCGTCCCCGGCACCCGCGTCACCTGCGGGGTCGGCCTGGGCCGGGCCCGGATCACCGGCCGCTGCGAGGTCGTCCTGGCCGTCGACGAACCCCGCCGCACCGGCTTCGCCTACGGCACCCTGGCCGGCCACCCGGAGTGCGGCGAGGAGTCCTTCGTCGTCGAACTCGCCCCCGACGGCACCGTCTGGTTCACCGTCACCGCCTTCAGCCGCCCCGCCACCCGCCTCACCCGCCTCGCCGGCCCCCTCGTCCCGGTCTTCCAGCGGCTCTACGCCCGCCACTGCGCCCGCACCCTGCGCCGCCTCACCACCCGCGGGACCCCGACCGCCACCGCCTGAGGCGCCGCCCCGCGCGAGTGGCAGGGGTCCGTCCGGGTGCGCACGCTGGTGGTCGAGGAGACGCCCGCGGCGGATGGGAGCCGGTCATGGTGGACACGGACGTGCTGGTGGTCGGGGCCGGGCCGGTCGGGCTCACCGCCGCGGCGGAGCTGCGGCGGCACGGTGCCGAGTGCCGGATCGTCGACCGGCTGGCCTCGCCGCAGCGCTACGCGAAGGCCGTCGGCGTGCAGCCCCGCACCATGGAGGTCTGGGACACCATGGGCCTGGCCCGGCAGGTGCTCGCCGCGGCCGTCCCGATGCACGGCCAGCTGAGCTGGGTCGACGGCGAGGAGAAGCCGCGGATCGAACTGGCCCTGCCGGCCGACGTGCCGTACGCCTTCGCGGCGCTGCCGCAGTACGCCACCGAGGAACTGCTCACCGGCCACCTGGAGACGTTCGGCACCCGGGTGGAGCGCGGCCGCGAACTGCTCTCCTTCGAGCAGGACCCGGACGGCGTGGAGGCCGTGCTGCGGACGCCGGGCGGCGGCGCCGAGCGCGTCCGCTGCCGGTACCTGGTCGGCTGCGACGGCGCGCACAGCGCGGTGCGCAAGGGCCTCGGCCTGGACTTCGGCGGCGGCGCCTTCACCGAGTCGTACATGCTCGGCGACGTCGAGATCGACTGGGACATGCCCGCCGGGTACGGGGTGCGGGTGGTGCGCCACCGGCCGGACGGCGCCCCCGACGACGTGCTGGTGGCGATCCCGCTGCCGGGACGCAACCGCTACCGGATGTCCACGGTCGCCGCACCGGAGCTCGTCGGCGACGCCGCCGGCCGGGACGGGATCGCGCACGGCCTGGACGCCGGCGGCCTGCCCGGCGTCGAGCACCTGCAGGCCGTCGTCGACCGGCTCTCGCCGCAGCCGGCGACCGTCTCCGCCCTGCGCTGGTCCTCCGTCTTCCGGATCAGCCACCGGCTGGCCGACCGCTACCGGCAGGGCCGGGTCTTCATCGCCGGGGACGCCGCCCACATCCACCCGCCGACCGGCGCCCAGGGCATGAACACCGGCATCCAGGACGCCTACAACCTCGCCTGGAAGCTCGCCCTGGTGCTGCGCGGCGCCGCCGGGGACGCCCTGCTCGACAGCTACGGCGCCGAACGCCGCCCGGTCGGCGAGGAGGTCGTGGGGCGCACCGTCCGGCACGCCCGCGCGGGCATCGGCCCAGGCGGCGACGGCATGGCGACGCTGCTGCGCCGCGAGGCCCAGTTGCTGGTGGGCTACCCGGACAGCCCGCTGATCGACCCGGCCGCCGCGGCCGACGGCGCCGCGGTGCTCCCCGTCCGGCCGGGCGAGCGGGCGCCGGACTGCCGCGGTCTCGTCCAGCCCCTCGCGACCTTCCCGCAGCGGCTGTTCGACCTGCTGCGCGGCCCGCACCACACCCTGTTGCTCTACCTCGGCCCGGACGCGCCGGCCGACCTGCCGGGCGCCTGCGCGGAGGCGGGCCGCGAGGCGGCCCGCGGCGAGCTGGACGTCTACGCTGTGCTCGCGCCCGGCTCCACGGCGGACACGCCCGGGGTCCCGGCCGTCCGCGACGGGCTGGACGAGTTCCGCGCCGCGTACGGGGCCCGCAGCCCGGAGGCCGTGCTGGTCCGTCCCGACGGCTACCTCGCCGGGCGCGTCCACCCGGCCGACCCGGCGGGGATCGCCGCCCTGCTGCGCCGCACCTTCAGCAGCGGCTGAGCACGACCGGCGGGCTCCGAACACGCAGGGACCCGCCTCGGCCGGGTGGGCGCGGTGCCGGCCGGGGCGGGGGACCGGTGGTTCAGGCGGTCTTCGCCGGGACGGAGACCAGCAGGTGGTTGCCGTCGAGGGTGCGGACCTCGAAGTGGTCGATGTCGCCGGGGGCGAGTGCGGCGCCGCCGGTGGTCTGCAGCGCGTCGGTGCCGTAGCCGGTCGGGGGCACCGACCAGGTGGTGACGGTCTGGCGCTCGCCGGTGCGGGAGACCGCGACCAGGTCGCAGACCTGCGGCCCGCTGACGTGCGAGAGCGACAGGCTGATGCTGCTGCCCCACTTCTTCGGCTCGACGCCGACCTGGGCGGAGACGCCCGTGCCCGGGTCGGTGGCGGCGAACTGCGCGGTCGCGACGGGCGGCGTGTGGGTCTCACCGCTGGTCGCGGCCAGGGTGGCCAGCGGGCCGCCGACCACCAGCACCGCCGCGGCGGCGACCAGCGCCAGTCGGCGCACGCGGTTGCGCCTCCGGGTCGCGGAGACCTCGCCGACCAGCCGGTCGAGCAGTTGCGGCGAGGGCGGCGCGGCGACCGGACCGGCCTCCGCGAGTTCGGCGAGCAGCGGTGCCACCCCGGAGAGTTCGTCGATCTCGGCGGCGCAGACCGCGCAGCCGGCCAGGTGCTGCTCGAAGGCTTCGAGGTCCTCCGGGTCCAGGACGCCGAGGATGTACGCGCCGACGTCGACGTGCTGCCCGTGGTGCGACGTCACGATGTCACTCCTCGCTCCTCCAGCGCGATCTTCAGGGCACGCAGCCCGTAGAAGATGCGCGACCTGACCGTACCCGCGGGGATGCCGAGCTCCGCGGCGGCCTCGTTGACGGTACGCCCCTTGAGGTACGTCTCGACGATGACCTCGCGGTGCGCTTCGGTCAGGTCGTCGAGCGCATCGGAGATGGTCATCAGCCGCAGTGCCTTCTCGAGTTCGTCCTCGGCGGGCAGCAGCTCCAGCGGCGCGGGGTCGACCTCGCGCGGCCGGGCCATGCTGCTGCGGTGGCCGTCGATCACGATCCGCCGCGCGACGGTGACCAGCCAGGGGCGCAGCGACCCGGTGGCGGTCTCGTCGAGGCGGTGGATGTTGCGCCAGGCGCGGACCAGCGTCTCCTGCACCACGTCCTCGGCGCGCTGCCGGTCGCCGCCGACCAGGCGCAGCACGAAGCCGAACAGCGGGCCGGCGTGGTCCCGGTAGAGGGCACGCATCAGCTCTTCGTCGGGCGCCGGGGCCGGGCCGCCGGTGGGCGGACCTCCCGCGTCCGCCCTCCGTCGGTACGGATGCTCGGTCACGGCGCCATCCTTGCGCACGTGCACCTCCAGGTCGAGACGTTGCCGGGGTCGGACGGGTGGTGGGACGGGGTCGCGACCGGGCCGGGACGGATTCGGGACACTCGGGCCCGGGGCGGGGTGTCCGCCGCGGTGTCCGGGGCCTCAAGTCGGGGCCGGATCCTGTCGATATCGGTGGTGGGTGCGGCGCGGGGCCCCGCCCCGCACACATCCGAAGAGCGACGGGGAGGGGAAC
>NZ_JBEYFP010000519.1:0-4273 GCF_040634455.1 Kitasatospora sp. NPDC007106 | reverse complement strand
CACGGTCGGCGAGGTCGCCGAGGGCGGCCTGCGCCTGCAGGCTCTGGTACCGGCCGGACTGCACGCAGGCCCGCCGGGTCCCGGGCATCGGGAAGAGCCAGTCCCAGCGCTGCAGTGCGGGCGCGAGCGCCAGTGCCACGCAGAGGCCGACGACCAGCGAGTACGCGGCCAGGCTCCACCGGTAGGCGCTCCGGCGGCCGGGCGTGGGCTCCGGCACCCGGCCGAAGGAGAGGACCACCGCGAGCAGCGTCACCCCGAGGTAGGTGGAGAACCACTGCCAGGAGCCCTCCGCGAGCGAGAACGCCAGCACCACGCCGAGGGCCGTTCCCAGCACACCGGCGTCGGCGGCCGGCCGCTCCCCGCCGGCGGTTCGGTTCACGCCCCCGGTTCGGTCCGCGTCCCCGCCCACCCGGCGGCCGCCGGGGCTGCGTACACCCACCTGCACTCTCCTGCCTGCCGCCGGACCTCCAGACTGCTACGGCCGCCCGCCCGGGCACCGGCACCACACCAGGAGCGCCCCCGGCTCCCACCCGCCCGGCCCAGCCCTCCGGACCGTGCCCGCCGACCGGCGACGGGGGACGGCCGCCGCACCTGCGCGGCGGCCGTCCCGGCCGAACGGTGCGGGCGGTCAGCCCTCGAAGCCCCGCTCGTTCGTCACCTCGAGGTTCCGGAAGACCGGCGGCCCGTCGCAGAGCGCCGCGACCTGCGCCGCGAACTCCCCGGTCTCCGGGCGCCGGGAGTTCTCCATGGCCTGCTCGTAGGAGGGGAACTCCACGATGTTCAGGTACGTGTTCTCGGCGTCGCGGTCCTTGGCCTGCACGGCTCTGGTGGCCACCCGGCTGCCCTCGTTCTTCTCCACCCAGGCGTCCAGCAGGGCGTTGAACTCGTCGATCCGACTCGTCTTGTACTCGATGATCTGAATGAACGTCACGTACGGCCTCCTCGACTCGGCGGACGGTGGCCGTCCGCCCGTCCAGCGTCCCCCCGCCACCGGCGTGCCGCAAAGGCAGACGGGTGTGCGGCCGGAGTGCGCCAGCGCCCGCCGACGGCTGGCGTCCGGCGGACGCGCCGCACGGGTCGGCCGTCTCAGGCGAGGGCCAGCAGGCTGACGGCGAGCGCGGCGACGCCGAGACCGGCGAGTTGGCCGCGGTGGATGCGTTCGCCGAGCACGGCACGGGCGAGCAGGACGGTGCCGGCCGGGTACAGGGCGGTGATCACGGCGACGACGGTGAGGTCCCCGCTGCGGACGGCGAGCAGGAACAGCAGGTTGGCCACGGAGTCCAGGACGCCGGCGCCCGCGGACATCGCGTAGGCCGGCCGTTCGGTGCCGAGCCTGCGGCGGAGCAGGCCGGCCGCGGCGAGGACGACCGCGGAGGAGACCGCCCGTCCCACGATCAGCGGGGCGACGCCGCTGTCGTTCGGCGCCTGGTGCAGGAAGACCAGTTGCAGGGCGATGGCGGCGCCGGCGCCGAGGGCCAGCAGCAGGGCGGCCCGGGAGGGGCGGGCCGCGCCGGTCCCGGGGCCGGCGCTGACCAGGACGACCGCGAGCAGGGCGAGCGGCAGGCCGAGGACTCCGGCGGTGGTCAGGTGCTCGCCCTGCAGCAGGCCGACCGCGACCGGCAGGGCGGCGGAGACCAGGGCGGTCACCGGGGACAGCACGTTCATGGGGCCGATCGCCAGGGTGCGGTAGAGCAGGGCGAACGCGGCGGCCGAGGCGACGCCGGAGGCGGCACCCCACCCGACGGCGCCGGGGCTGAACGTGGCGCCGAGCACCGGCCAGAGCAGCAGTTCGACGGCGAGCGAGGCGGGGGCCGCGATCAGCACGGTGCGCAGCACGTGGGCCTTGCGGGAGCCGAGGCCGCCCAGGAAGTCGGCGCAGCCGTAGGCGAGGGAGCTGCCGAGGGCGAGGAGCAGAGCGATCACGGTTCATTCCCTACGATGCCAGTGGAACGACTGGAACGTACATCGGATCGACCGGCATGGTCCAATGGAGTGATCTCGCAGTGCACCCTGTTGGCCCGAACGAGGGGATGGTGACCAGGTGGCGGACGCGACCGAGGCTCTGCGGACGGTGGCGCACAACGTCCGGGCGGCCCGCACGCGGGCGGGCCTGTCGCTGGACGAGCTCGGCCGGCGCGCCCGGGTGAGCAAGGGCGCCCTGGTCGCCCTGGAGAAGGCCCAGGGCAATCCCAACCTGGCCACCCTCGTCCGGCTCGCCGACACCCTCGGCATCTCGGTGTCCGACCTGATGCAGGGACCGCCCGAGGGCCGGGTGCGGATCGTCTCCGCCGACGCCGCGGCGGCGCTGTGGACGGGTGAGCGCGGGGGCGAGGCCCGGCTCGTCCTGACGACCTCGGGCCCGGCCCCGGTCGAGGTGTGGCGGTGGCGCCTGGAGCCGGGCGAGGAGTACGCCAGCCACCCACATCGGGCGGGCGTCGTGGAGACCGTCAGCGTCACCTCCGGGCGGATGACGCTGGTCGTCGACGGCGCCGAGCACACCGTCGAGGCCGGGCAGACCGCCACCTTCGACGGCGACACCGCCCACGCCTACCGCGGGGCGGGCACCGACCCCTGCACCCTGGTCATGACCGTCCACCTGCCGCCCGGCCCAGGGCCCCTGACCTGACCCGGCCCGGCCCGACCCGGACGGGCATCACGGCCGTCCACACCCGCAGGCCACCGCCCCTTTGTGCCTTCGATAGAAAGGCACTCATCAGTGAACGCCAAGTAAATGAAAGCAACTGCGCCCGGATGGGTGTAGAATCTGAGATGCGAGGGCGGCCTCCAGGACCGGCATCACGGTGATGCCCACAGCCGCCCACCAAGGGGGAGACCACCATGGGTTACCAGCTCGATGCGGCACGCGCGACGATGGACGAGCGGCTCCGCCAGGCCGAGCAGCACCGACTCGCCCGCGCGGCCCAGCGCAAGAACCGCACCGCCGCCCGCGCCGAGGCCCGCAAGGCCTGACGCCGACACCCCGTCCCCCGACAACGGCAGGTGCTCCCGGGTCCGCCCGGGAACGAATGACGAGGTCCCGCCCGGTCCCGACGACCGGACGGGGCCTCTGTGTCTCTCCGCCGTGTTCTCCGCGGCGGGCGCTCAGCGCGTTCCGTGCGGTCGGCGGACTCCTTCCACCGGGTCTCAGGCGCGGCCCGGGCGGCCCGCCTCGGCCGCACGGGCGCGGTACTCGGCCGCGTCGGCGGTGAAGCCGTCCTGCTCGGCGAGCCGGGCGGCGCAGGAGAAGTGCTCGGCGGCCTCGCCGGGCCGACCCAGCCTCAGCAGGGCCTGCCCGCAGAGGTCGGTGAGCATCGCCCGGCGGGCCGGGACCTGCTCCGCCGGGGCGAGGTCCAGTCCGTGGCGGGCGAGCGCGAGCGCCTCCGCGGGGCGCCCGTCGTTCAGATGGTGGCGGGCCAGGTGGTACGTGGTGAGCATGTGCGTCTGCGGACTGCCGGCGTCGCGGGCCAGCAGCTGCGCCCGCTCGTATCCGCGGCCGGCCCGGGCGGGGTCGCCGAGCCGGTCGTGCAGCTGGGCCAGGTTGGCGGTGGCGATGGCCTCGCCCTCGGTGTCACCCGCCCGCCGGGCGAGGTCCGGGGCGGACTCGAGGTGGCGGGCCGCCTCCTCGTGCCGGCCCTGCTCCGTCAGCACCCAGCCGAGCAGCGTCCTCACCCGGGACTCCGCGTCGGCGTCCCCGAGTGCGACCGCCGAGTCGAGCGCGCGGCCCAGCGGCGCGTCCCACTGCACCTCGGGCTGCTGCACCACCAGGGGCCACAGCAGGACGGCGAGGCGCCACGCCCGGTCGTGGTGGTGCGCGTCGGCCGCCGCCCCGACGGCCGCGACCAGCGTGCTCCGCTCGGTCGCGTACCAGGCCATCGCAGCGGCCCGGTCCGCGAAGTCCGCTTCCGCAGCCGGCCGGTGGACGTCCGCGGGGAGCGCGCAGCAGGGCTGACTGCCCGCGACGGCGGCCCCGGAGGCGGCCAGGGCGCCGCACAGGTAGTGGTCGAGGAGCGGCAGGATGCGCCGGGGGTCGGGGGCGGGGCGCAGCGTGCGCGCGTACAGCCGGACCAGGTCGTGCAGGGCGTACCGGCCGTCCGCCCGTTCCTCCAGCAGGTTGGCGGCGACCAGCCGTTCCAGCGCCGCCCAGGTCTCCCCCGGTGCGGCGGCGGCCAGCGCGGCCGCCGCGCCGAGGTCGATGTCGGGGCCGAGGTGGTGGGCCAGCAGTCCGAGGAGCTCGGCGGCGGCGGCCGGCAGCTGGGCGACACCGGCCCGCAGC